>JBMYOR010000268.1:0-4722 GCA_049599535.1 Bacteroidia bacterium
AGGGCCTCGATTCATTAGGAAAATTTGTAGGAAATAATGTTAGGGGCTATTTGCTTGAGCCTACCTACAATTTTGACCAACTTAAAAAAGGAACATATACCATTATCGCTTTTAGAGCAAAAAGCACCCCGTGTAAACACCCTGAATTCTATCAAACCAATTATATTTTAAAGGCAACTACAATTGAAGATGAAAAAAAAGATGGAGGAAATAGTAAGTGTACCCCACTTTATCAGTTTGCAAAAACTGCTGGGCAGGTAAACGATGGCAACGCATTAACATGTAATGAACCCAATACTAGTAGTGATAAAACTAGCTATAAAGTTCCCGCAACATGTTTAAATGAAACCAATAATCGCGGCAATGTGCATTGGTACAACAAAAAAAAGTATCCGGGTTTAAGAGCACAATATGCCTATTTAGAATTTGAGTTAAAAGACAAAAGCGACGTTTTTTTTCACACAAATACGCATTTTCAAGTTTTAAAAGGGTTTATAAGCAAAGATTCTTCAATAGCAAAAGATGCAAAACATGTGGCTATAGAACATGCTTATGGGCAGTACCGTGATTGTACTTTTAAGGCAGGTAAATACACTTTAGTAATTCACGGAACAGCAACCTATTGGTTTAATATTGATGTTGGTCATTCCCGAAAAAATGAAGCTGACCATGCGGCAAATGCCAAAACTCTAGGTTTAATAAGTAGCAACAACCCAAAAGTTTCGCGAAGTGCAGCGTTCAATTGTAATTCAACTTTTAGTGAAACGGACTACATAAAAGATGCAAATACATGGTTTACATTCAGAGTGGCCGGAAGAGGAAAAGTGTATTTAAGTGGCATTGATGAAGACTCTTATCAATATTCAATTATTGCTCAAGGTTCAAGGAATCATCACCTAAGCTTTGATGAACTAAAAAAATTGGGCTCAATTGATTCAATTGCTGGGGTTAACCAAAATTTGCTTTATGCAAATAGAGAAGGGAAACAGAAATACATTTATAAGAATACAACAGACACTATTAGGTATTATGTGTTGGCAGAATCGCGAGTTCCGTCAGGAATTTTTAACCTACAGGTAGAGTTTGAATTTGATTCTTTGGCAACACCAATCGGAGACTACTGTTACAATGCCGTTGAAGGCAGTATGTCAGGCACAGGTAGCTTGCAATTGGGCCAATGGGCTTCAATTCATACCATTGGCGAAGGAGCTAATGAGCAATTTAAAAATCAACTTAAAGAAGCACGTTATAATATCTCTGATTTAAAATCCACCTGGTTTAGTGTTGATTTCAAGAATGTGCAAGGCTCAAAGCTTTTTGTTTCGGGCAACAATTCAAATGCGTATGAAATAAAAGTTTATCGCGGTGATTGTAGTGCAATGACTTTAGTAGGGGCATTGTTAAGTTGGCAAAATATTTCGCTTGATTGCATACAAGATGGCACCTACATGTTTCAGCTTTATTCAAATGCGTACGTGCATGATTCGGTGGTTTTAAACATTCAAGTATTACCAGCAAACGGCATTTGCCCAATGGTTGATCCGCAAAAAGTAATTGCCAATTTTGAATTGACTAACGGTTGTGCAGGCGATACTATACAGTTTATAAACCTTTCTTCAGCAGGAACTGCAATTGAGTACGAATGGAAATTTGGCAATAATGATATTTCAACACAAGTAAACCCAAGCCGTATTTTTAAGGGGAGTGATGACAGCCAACTTGTAAGTTTGGTTGTAAGAAATAAAACAACGCTTGAAAGTGACACCGCTTATGAATGGATTTATTTAAATAAACCCGTACTTGAGTTGATTAATGATACTACGGTTTGCGGTACCGATGTTAGCCTTGAAATCGAAAATTTTGATGCGAGTAAGTACATTTATGGTTGGCATAGTGCTGATAGGTATATAACGATTGATGGAGTTGAACAGCTTCGTACTTATGCAAAAGGCCGCCGATATACCTACAGTTTATGGGCTGATACTGTAAATCAAATAATTGTTTCGGCGCGAAATAAAAACTGCAAAACACTTGACACCATAAAAGTTTACTCACTACCAATGATTCTTGCCCAAAAAGAGCAAGAAAACTTTAGTGTACTATGTTATAAACAACTTGATACAATTCAAATTAAAAAGCCCGATTATCCTAAAGTTGATGCTTTTTGGAATGATGGAGAAACACAGCTTTCGAGAATAGTAACGGATACAGGAA
Source organism: Bacteroidia bacterium (assembly GCA_049599535.1). Taxonomy (GTDB): domain Bacteria; phylum Bacteroidota; class Bacteroidia; order CAILMK01; family JACPUW01; genus JACPUW01. Next base: position 2,215 of record JBMYOR010000268.1, read on the forward strand.
CCTATAATTTCACTTTAAAAACTGCACACTGCAAATATGATGGGGCAATCGCCGTTATTGGTACCAAGGGGCCTATATACCATCTCGACTCGGTCTTTTGTCAGGGGGATAATATTTCTGATCATTTAAATATCATTCACCCAGGCGACTATCAACTCATTAAAATTAATGATACCACCAAATGGTTGGCATGGCTGCAAGATTCATTAATTACGTTTAACTGGAGCGCGCAGGTTGGTATGTGCAGGTTTTATGACACCTTAAAGGCTCCAATTTCAGGCTATTGGAGTAGAGAAGGTTTCGATTCAACCATTTGCGAAGGCGATACTATTGAGCTTAAGGTGTTTACAAACAGTTATAAGCTTGTATGGAGCAATGGCCATGAAGGTAGAAAACTGAAGGTATATTCACCAGGAACAGTTGTTTTGAATGCGTCCGCTGCTAATTGCAGCTATAGCAATGAGTACAATATATCAATGATTGAAAGAGCGCTACCAATAAAAGACACAACAGTTTGCAACTTTGATCCGCCTTTGCACTATAAGGTAAATGACATGTTCAGTGTATTATGGAACACGGGTGAAAGCTCAAATTCAATTATGGTAAATGATTCAGGCCATTATTGGTTTGTTGCTAAAACAGAAAACTGCGAGTTTTTAGATACATTTCAAGTTACTAGAGACTGCCCACCCCAACTCTACATTCCCAATGCCTTTACACCTGGCGCCGATAATCTTAACCCAACATTTATAGCCAAAGGCACAGAGATTGAAAATTACGAAATGCGCATTTATGCGCAAAACGGGCAACGTGTATTTTATACCAAAAATTTGAGCGAAGGCTGGGATGGCACCGTGCGATTTGAACCCGCACCCCTTGGCACCTACTATTATGTAATCACCTATACCTTAAAAGGAGAATCAAGAGTTGAAAGCGGGAATTTGAGTTTGATTAAATAAACCATCTAAGGCTTAATGCTAATTAAAATATAAATATGAAAACGACTGCAACTATTTTGCTACTATTTGGGCTTTTGGGTTCTTGCAGCCTTTATGCACAAGATTTAAATCAAAATCAGCTTAGCCTTAAAAAACGTAATAACGGAAATGAGCAGATAATAGCAGTAGGCACTCAACTGCAATTATTTGCCAATGATTCTTCAATAAGCATGGGTGTGCTGAGCCAAGTAGGCACCGATTTTTTAATAATGAATGGGGCTGACACCATAACTTTTAACCAATTTGACTTTATAGCAATTTTAAGCAGTAAAGAAAGGAAAATAGCAACCTGTTACCTGCTTGGTGGAACAGCAAGTACCTTAGCCGGGGGCTATTATTTTATAAATGGTGGTTTACTTGGTAGCTTGGGGCAAATGTTTTCAAATCCTGAAGCAGAGAATTTAGGATCGAGATACCTATTGGTGGGAGCAGGTTTAATTGCTGTAGGCACATCGGCTCTAGTTATAAAAGGCAAAAACCTATTTAAACCCATAAAGTTCAATTTAGAAACTGATTGGAAAATTGTATCGTAAAACCCTAGCTTCCAAATGCATATTCCAGTTTAAAATACATTCACTTAAACGATTTTCTTATGCAAAGGGCAAATAATTGAGCTGCATGATATAAAGATTACAATGAGCCAAACAAATTAGAAATCACTATTTATGTAAAATGAAAAAACTGTTTAGATTAACAATTTTACTTCTATTGCCCATTGTTGGCTGGGCCCAACCTGGCAATGATAATTGGAAAAATGCTTACGAGATTGATTTAACAACGGGGATACAAGGAACAACAACCATTCAGGGAAAGAAAACATCTTTCAAAAAAGCATCGGTTGAGCGATTTGAAACTTTTCCTAGATCACTAAAACTTGTAGCACTTAATAAAAAGTCAGTTTGGTACAAATTCAAAACCCTTTCACCACAAAAAATCACGGTAACATTAAGGCAAAATGACACCATAATTAGCCCACAGGATTTAGGGTTAGTTGTTTATGATGCCACAGGTTTTTATCCGCAAGCTCAAGATAGAAGCTACACCTTTGCAAGCCTTACCCACATAGGCGAAACAAGCAATAGTTGCTTACCACAAGGAGAATACTACATACAAGTTTGCGCAAGAAAAAACGTAAACGATTCTGTTTGGATTGACATTACTGCCGAACCATCAAACGAGCCTGGAAATACTATTGACAATGCGGTTGAAATAAACCGTGTTTCAAAGGAAAATTTTACTCGCTATGGCTGTTTTTCTCTTGAAAGTGTTGAAGAAGCAGAGCCTTATGACACAGCCTATTTTAAAAGGTCGGGTTATTTAAAGTTTACAACACCTGATAGTTTAGGGGAGTGCAAGTTTAATGTTTCGGGTTATCAGTTTGCCTACATGCTATATGAAGGAAACCCCATTGATAGCAGCTCCTGGAAATTATTAGACTCGTTTTCTTCTTATAAGTCACACAAAACCAAAAACCATGATTTTAAATCAAGTTGCGACGGGGTAATAAGGC
>JBMYOR010000269.1:0-4720 GCA_049599535.1 Bacteroidia bacterium
CGAGGAATATAGAAGATTTTGATATTTATAAACTAATAGATTCTGACAAAAACAATAGTTTAATAAAACCACGCAAAGTATTTGAAAGTAATGCTTTAGTTAATGAAAGAGAACGTTTAATGGTATTGCTTAGGCAAAATGGCTATTTTGATTTTAGTAGAGAATACATATACTTTGACCTTGATTCAGCAATAGGGAACCATAATATAAACGTAAACATTGGGTTAAAAAACCCGGGCAATTACAGTAGGCACAAAATTTATGTTTTAAACCAAGTAACGTTTTACGAAAAAAATGAATCGAATACAGACACTAGCCTTGTGCCATTAGCGGCTAATGTTTTTAGAAAAGGTAATGGAAATATTTATATTGATGAGTTATTACTGAGAAGCTTAACTTTTAAAAGTGGTGATATTTATAACGAAACTAAAGTACAAGAATCTTTTAAAAACCTTAGAAAACTACAACACTATCAATATGTAGATGTGGCTTTTACAAAAGCCGATTTAAACGCCGATACAGCAAAGCTTAATTTGCTTGTAACATTATCTCCACTTACACGTTTGCAAACCCAACTGCAAAGCGAGGCCATTACATCTGAGCAAAATGGGTCAGGTTTAAGTTTTAATGGTAGGCTTTATGGTATTGCGGGCTCATTTACTTTTAGAGATCTTAACTTTTTGCGCCGGGGTATACAAATGGATTTAAAATTAAGATCAGCTACTGAATTGAGTTTAGTTAATTACCCCAAGGTTTTATCAAATAACGAGATCAGCCTTAGCAATAATTATTATTTCGCTAAACCGTTTTTGTCGGGCATTATTCCCATAAAACTCAGAAATTCAATCAATAATTCAAATTTATCTTTAAACGGTTTTGTTGAAAATAACCCTGATTTTAGTAGAAGAACTGCCAATATAGCTGCCGGTTATGAAATTGAAAAAGGCAGGTTTAGACATTTTATTTTACCCATTGATTTTAACTTAATTAGCACAAATGTTAGAAGCGAATCTTTTAAAGAGTTGCTAGATACATCGATTAATTTTTATTTAAAAAACCTTTTTGATAACCACACCATAGCAGGTAGCCGATGGGGGTTGTACTATTCTAACAAGGTAATAGGCTCACGTAAAAACTATATTGAGTTTACGGCAAATATGATTGAAACTGCAGGTAATCTTTTTTATTTAGGAGCTAGTTTGGCCGGAAAAGATGTTGAAGGCGATTTAGCCCAAACCTATGATAAAACACTTTTGGGTATGCATTTTTTTCAATATTTAAAAGGTGATTATGATTTTAGGTTTCATCAAAAAACATTTTGGAATAATGAGTTTGTATACCGCGCCTATGCTGGTATGATTTATCCACTAGGCAATACAGCTAATTCAGTTCCTTTTGAAAAACGATATTTTTCAGGCGGTAGCAATAGTATAAGAGGGTGGGGGGTAAGGCGCCTTGGCCCAGGTAGTTTTAGCCCAGATGATGACGGCTCGAGTTACATTTACTTGCATTCGGGCGATATAAAGCTCGAAGCCAATATAGAATACCGGTTTTCGGTAAGTTCAACTTTTAAAATGGCCCTTTTTGCCGATGCAGGTAATATTTGGAACCATCCGAGCAATACTTTTCAGGTTGAAGGGGGCGATTGGCAATGGGATAGGTTTTATAAAGAGTTTGCAGTGGCTGGCGGTTTAGGTATTAGATATGATTTCACCTATTTTGTTTTTAGAATTGATATCGGAATGCCGTTGAGAGATCCTTCAGTTAAAGAGTTAGGCAGAGCAAAATGGTTACCCGCACATATATATACCGATGGAGATTTGTCAGATATGTTTAGGGTGAACTTTGGAATTGGATATCCTTTTTAATTGGTAATTGAAGTTGTTATTTTTCGGGCTGCCATACCCAACCTTTGGTAATGTGGTAGTGGCCTATTCTATCATTTACCGATAAAAAAAAGTAATATTCATTATTAAGATCAAGTTCATCATACATTACATCAAGCACTACTTTTCCGCTATTATTAAATAAACCATAACTGCCGCTGCGTTTTACTATGCTGTATTTAGTTTTAAAACCTTTTATTTTTTTGTATTTAGGAGTGTTTAAAATTTGACCGTTTTTATTAATTACGGCCCATTTTTTACCAAGCTTTACTCTCCCAACATCTTTGCTAAACGGTAGGGCTTTTTTAAATCCATGATCAAACACAGCTGAGCCCGTAGTATCAATATAAATATATTTACCTTTTTGTTTTAAAATGGCTAAGCCATTTTGAAATGGATACTGTACCCAACCATTAAAGTCAAATACCACTTGACCATTAATATTGATGCACTGGGGTTTATACCCAGGTTTTTTTACAAAAGCGTATCCATTTTTATACTCGGTAGCTTTTGAGTATTCAAACGGAACCACAACTTGCCCGCTTGTATCTATAAATCCGTATGCTCCATTAAGCTTTAAAAGAGACCTCCCTTCAGCAAAAGGCATAAAATCATAATAATCATCATTTAGGTCAATGTGTTTTCCGCTGTAGTGCAGCATTACTAAACCATTATGGTTTGATGCATAGGCCCAGCCCGAATAAAATGAATCGATTTTTGTGTAGTTGAATTTAGTTACGTATTTACCGTTTTGATTAATTAAGGCCTTAAATCCCTTTTTTTGTATTATGGCTACCCCATACTTGTTAAATTCTGTAACCCTTTGATAGCGTTTGTTATTTACAAATTTAGCATCAGAATCAACGAGCCTAAACCTGGCGCTTTTTTCAGTTTTGGCAAAGCTGTGATCATTCACAAAATGAGTTGGGTATTTATAAGTTTTGTTACCACTTTGAAGTCCATTTTTATCAATAATAATCCATTTGCCACGGGTTTTGGCCCAGGTTTTATTACCGCTAAAATTATGTACATCCTGATAAATACAAGGAATTACTAAAGTGCCAGATGTACTTAAAAAGCCCCATTTGTTACCTTTTTTAACGGCTGCACGTTGGTTTTTAAAGTTTTTTACTTCTTCAAAAACGGCATCATGAATTGGGATTAAGTTGGTGTCAATAAATGTCCATCCAGATTTGGTTTTTATAGCTAAAAGCCCATTTACAAAGTTTTTAGCACCTTTATATTCGGGGTATACAATAGTTTTTCCGGTTGAATCAATTATGCCAAATCTAGGCCTAGGCTTATAAACGTGAAAAAAAACTTGATCGTTTCGCTCTATACGTTCAATGTTATAAAATTGTGGTTTTATAATAAACTCACCATCTTTGTTAATTACGCCCCATTTACCATTGTATTTTGCAATTGCCTTGCCTTTATAAAATGGTTCAATAAATTCAAACTTAGGTTCAATTACAATATTCCCACTATTATCTAGTACGCCCCATTTAGCATAGCTAATTTCAATACGTTTTTTTCTAAACTCACTTTTGTTCCATGGTGTCATGGTGTTTGAGTCAATTCCATTTTGGTGTTTATAAACTAATTGATTGCAAACGGCAGTTTTTAGTTTTTGGTTATCATGTACTTTTGGTTTACCGCCAATTGCAAACCTTGCCATGTTTTCTGTTAGGGTATCAATAAATGTAAAGTTTTGGCTAAGCTCAACACCGTTTTTTAAAATTACTTTTTGTGTACCTGCAAATGTTAGGCCTCTTAAATAGCTGCAGTTTGGGTTTTTTAGCTCAGATACATAAATGTGCCAATATTTTGGAGTTATAAAATAGTTTCCGTTGGCAGTAAATGCTACGGCACATTTTTTCTTTTGATAATAGTAACCGTCAAGTACTTCTTGTTCTTTATTGGCTGCAATTTTTTCAAAGGTTACAGTGTAGCCTTTTCTATTATAATGGTTGAGTTTATAAAACTTTGGGGTGTGCCTTAAGCTGCTATCTGGCCTTCTAAATCCCCAATTAATGCCATTTTGCTCTCTATACCATCCAAATTGTAATGGTTTATCTGCTTTATTGTTGTCTTTGGCTAATTTTATTCTGGCATCTAAAGTTACCGTTTTCACATTTTTGAATCTGTAAATATCCAATACATTTTTAGCCCTGTCTAAATCGTAAAATGTAATACCATTGCCATCAATTCCCCTAATTTGATTTCTTTCTATTTCAATGTCGGTATGTTTTGGTTTTATTATAATTGTGCCGTCAGTTTTAGCAATTCCAGTTTTTTCTAAGCGTTCAATTATAAAAAGGTTTTCGCTATGTAGCGTTATGTTAGAGTAAATGGGGGCCAGTATTGGCTTTCCATTAGTACTAAAAATCCCCATATATCCATTTAGCCGTACTTCGTAATAATTCCCCCTAAAAACAATACTTCCATATTCGGTAGCAAGTATTTCGGTTCCATTAGTGTCAATTAGTCCGTAAGTAGAGTTTTCTGAGATTAAAATATTACCAGTAATGTTAAGTTTACTTTTGGCTAATGATTTTTTACCTGTGTATATTAAACCTTTGGTTGGATGATAAATACCTGAAAAAAACTTGGTTTCAAAGGTTAAATAGCCCGTAGTGTCTAATTGGCTGTATGCTTTTATATTATAAACGGTATCTTGGTTTTTTAAGCTATAAAAGTTAGTTTTATTATTTGAATTTTTACAAATAATATTTATATCATTTATATAGTTTATATCAATAATAAATCCACCATTTTTTAATTTTGGTTTTTGAGGTTCATTTTTTATATTAAACCACCTAATATATTTACCT
>JBMYOR010000270.1:0-4715 GCA_049599535.1 Bacteroidia bacterium
CAGCTCTGGCATTTCATTGTGAATTTTAACTGGGTTTTCGGTTTGAATTTCCTTGAAGTACTTTTCGGCGCCGGGTGATTTTGTAAAAGCATGTAACGGCTGTTTAATCAACTCAAAATCATATTGCTCTAATTGGCCTGTTGCCACGTTTTCAATTCTGAGTTGATAATACAAGCCGAGTTTAATTTGGTAGCCCCAATAAAAATATCTATCACCTTTATGAGCCGCTTCTCTACCAAAGCCTGCGTGGCTTACTTCGTAGTAGCATGAATAAAAATATTGCTTAATGCTATATTCATCGGTGTTAAATTCTTTCAATGGCTCATTTTTTGGCATTTTAGGGTTCAAAACATAATCTGCATTAAGCTGCATCGGAAAAAGCGTTTTGCTACCTGTAATTACCGGTAGGTTTTTGGTAGAAGTTCTTTGCTCGTCAAGCACAAAGTCACCTGATTCAATATTATCTCTCCATTTAAAGAAATGCTCGTCTATTAGATCAATAAAGTCGTCATGTTTCCAATTAGAAATAAATCCAGTGCCTAATACACTGTCGTTTTTGTGTTTGATGAAATTGCTAATTTCATTTAGACCAAAATCTTCTTCCATTAAAATAAATTCATCTAGCGAATAGTCTTGAACAAGATCACATTCACAAGCTTTATATTCTTCAACATATTCTCTTATATTTTCATCAATACCTGATCTAGGAACTTGTGTGCAAGACATGCAGAAAACAGCAATGAGAGCGGTTAATTGAAAAGGGGTTAATTTCATAGTCAAATTGTCCTTATATCTTTAACTAGTTCTTAACTAACTTCTCTATTCCAAGTAGATTCCCTTTTTCGTCTTGAATTTTAAGAAGATAAACACCAGAATTAAGTGTTGATGTGTTGAGTTGAGTTTGATCTAAAAAACTAGATTCAATTAATAATTTGCCATTGAGATTGTAAATGCTCGCTGTCTTGTTTGCCAAGGTGTTTGTTGTGATCTGTATATTTCCTGATGCTGGGTTTGGAAAAATATCAAACTGAAATGTTGAAGATATTGGTTCCGAAATATTTGCGGGCCAAGGCATTTCCATAAACTCTATTCGTCTTATATCCGTACTGTCTCCATACCAAAACAAAACACGCACTAAAGGATATTGAGCGTTTTTAGCTAAATACCACAGTTCAAGGTTTCTGTCAATCCATAAATCTATATCGTGAAGTGTATCACCCCTAAAATTATATTCTTTTACTCTCTCTGTATTACTTACCCACGCTCTTAGAACTTCAACACTATCGTTTTGCATTATTAAAGTGCCATAGCCATCAAAATTTATGTTTCTACTTTTCCAAACACTATCAATATATAGGTAGCCATAATCTATGTAACTAAATACATATTGAGTTGAATCAATAGAGTTTAACCCATATTCAAAATCGGTAGACTGATAAATGAGTTTATTGTTGTATGAGCTATTTAGGGAGTCGTATATTCCCGAAGGTCCGTCACCATGTCTGCTAAAAACATTCGTGTCAACCACAATGGTTTGTCCTACCGTTTTTACTTCATTTTCGGTAATCTCTAATATATCATACCATTTTACAAAGGTGTCAATTACCGTAGGGTTAAATGAATGCAGGTTATTTGTTGTTATGTATTTGGCAGTTAAAATCTCATGTCCACTTGAGTCCGTTTCAAAAACAGCTATGGGCAATCCATATTTTTTAGAGTAGAATTCATAGCTAAAAACAATACTTGAATCTACAAATACTTGATTTCCAAAGGGGCTTTTTATAGAGTCTATCCAGTATTGTTTAACCTGCCTTTTTACCTGATAGGCCTGAAAGGAGTCGTGATGCATTATAAAAGTACCGTAGCCTGTAACCCTGTAAGTGTCAATGGTGTAGTCAAAGTGTCTTAATGTGGTAAAAGCTTCGGTAACTTTTGTTTTCCAAACAGCAATTTCGCTGTGATGCTGCCCAATTTTTAAGCCTGACTTTCTTATAATTTGCGGACGTTCAAACTTTTGAGTGGTGCGCTTATATGTGCCACTAGGCGCTCCAAAAGCCAAAAGACCTTGGTCAACTTCAGCGCCAACTCCAATTCTTACAAAGTTGCTGTCAATGGTTTTGCAAAACTCAATAATTCTGTAGCGCAAGTTTTGGTCATCGTCAAAACTTTGGTAGGCAATTCGTGCGCAATCAGCATTGCTAAATTCACTGGGCCATGGGGTGTCTTCAACCTTAAGGTATTTTTCAATAGTGGTATCAGAATTATATAAATAGCTTCTGCGTAAATTATAATATTGGTTTTCGCCCTGTCTGTCATGATCTATCCATCTTTTTGTGTTATCCCAATACCAATCACTTGTATCTATTTGAGCATAAACAAAAGAATCGCCTGCTTTAGGAAAATCACTAGAAGTAATTGTAACCGGTTCTCGAGTAATGAAATAACTGCCTTGCTTATACAACATGCCATTGGCGCTACTAAATTCTTCACCAAAACCATGCTTCTTAGGGTCATGAATGGTAATCTTATTTTCTGCTGTAGGCATGCTATCTAAAATTTGCATGTTGTAGCGCTTATCGGGGCCTTCTTCGCCAATGTTGAACCGCCAATACCAATACCAAGCTGAATCTGGTACGGTGCTTACTTTGTAAGATTTGACTGGCTTTATTATGTCGTTTTCATCAAGTGTAATTTGGCAAAACACCTGTTGAACCAATAAAACAAGAACAATGGATGACGTGAGTTTTTTCATGTTAACCAAATATACTTAGCACATTAAAAACTGGCAATCAATAACATAAACTCATTGCAATAATTTTCCATCAAACCACTTCCCGTTTTTATCAATGGCATCCACTTTTTCTTCGTTTACCAGTTTAAAAGTGTAGGGATCGGCTTCAATTTTGTTTAGGCCAAAGAAAACTGAGTGTTTATCTACAAAATAACAGTTGCCACAATTGCCACAGCCACGTTCTGGGTTTAGAACACGAACCGTTTTTGGGTCGCAACCTTCAATGATTTTGAAGTTACTTGGCAGCCCATCGTAAAAAACATGTTTGTCATCTTTTCCCCCACTGATTCCTTCAAAGGGTACAAATGTTTTGGGGTTAGCGCCTTTTGCGGAAACCACATATGTTCCATCAGAATTGTACCACCAATGCAATACTTTTCCTTTTGCTGAAAAAAAACTACCATCAATATCGAAATAGCTAACCGTATCGAACCAATAAGTAATATCTTGAAAATATTCAACAGCTACATATTGGCGGGTACGGTCATTTTTTTCATTAAGATCTCGGTAAGGCATCGTTCTAGTTGAAAGCACAAACGCCGAATCGTCTTTTGTATATATTTTATCAGCAAAATGCGAGTGGTGAATTGTAACATCAACGGGGTCTTTAAACCGATTATTACGTCCTTCAACAGATATCAATTCAAGTTTTCTGTTACCAGGAAGCCATCTTCGGTATTTTTTTATGGTGTCAACCTTGGTTTCCGCTTCAACAACAGCTGCTTCTGATTCTATTGAAGCATCTATTTCTAAATTGTTTTCTTTCGGCTCAGGATTCTCTGCATCTGTTTTATCCCTTTTAGTTTCACAACCAAAAAAGCAAATCAGGAAAAGAAAAAATGGAATATGGTGTTTTTTCATGTGATAAATATAGTAATCGCTTAGAGTGATTAATGACTTATTCAATTAATTGTAGAGACAGAGCTTACATATTAACTTTTATAATTTGGTGAGACTTCAATTACCAACACCTTCAGGTGGTGTACAATGCAAGCCAAGGGCGCGGGCTTTAGCCCAAATCAATTCTCGATATTTTCGGCTAAAGCCAAATTTATTTGTTAAAAGGTCTCGGGGTTAAAACCCCGAGCTATTGAAGTGAATTTGTTAATTTTCTGTGCAAATTGAATTCTTAGCCCAACATTGGACTTGGGACCTTAGACTAAAAAAGACTTTAGACTCTAAACAAGAAATTGATACTTTCTTCTAGCGAGTGTCTACTACGTTTTGAAGATGGATTTACGTATTAACCATTTGCTTTGAAGCAAGCGGTGTCGAACACGAGAATACTCAGAGCGCCTTGATTGGAGCATTTTGATTGGACATTACATTAAGGTTTATGAGAAGAGTTTGGGGTACTTAGCTAAGAACTTAATAATCCAACCTAATATTCCAAAAAAGCCAAGAAGTACAGAAAAACCAAGGATGTAACTAAATAGTCGAAACCAGAAAGAGTCTATATCCTTAAAGAAAATACGAAGAATTTTATCACCGCAAAATGGGATTAAATCTGGGCTGCCAATTAAATGGATTAATTCATGATTCCAAATCGTTTTTAGCCATTTTTTCATGTTAAAAAGTGATTAATAATTAAAAACTCAACTTCTCCAACCACTCCAATTCTCCATCAAGTTCCATCGAGGCAAACTCTATATGAATTACCCTACGTTTTTTTTGCGTGCTTGATTTATCGCTTGCATGCAAAAGCAGCGGCTTCATAAGCTGCACGCCGCCCGCTTCAACTTCGCAAATGGTGGCTTGGCTGTTTTCGGTAATTAGTTTCTGCTCTTCTTTGCTAAACCGTTTTCTATGCGAGCCCGGCAATACTTTTAGCGCCCCATTTCTAGCGTCAGTTTTATCCAAGTGAATTCTAATCGTAAAAGTGTTGTGGTTTACTTCAATTGGCGGCCAAACGCTATGAATGGCT
>JBMYOR010000271.1:0-4711 GCA_049599535.1 Bacteroidia bacterium
TAATATGCTCTGCTACTTGTTTGTCATTAAGCTTGGGCATATCAACATCGGTAAAAACCACATCAGGCCGTAGGTTTTCTACTAAGCGAATTCCGCGTTCAGGATCGTTGCATAATTCTAATAATTCAACCCCTTCAATAGATTTTAGGATTAAGCCTAATCCATCTAAAAATAATTGGTGGTCGTCTATGAGTAAAATTTTCATGCTTTGGCCAATGGAATATTTATGCTGGCAAAGGTGCCGTTAAGGTTTTCAATTTTAAACTTTCCTTTAAACATATCTATCCTGCTCTGAATATTTTGCATGCCATGGCCTGAGCTTTTTCCACTGCGAATGCCCACACCATTATCTCGTACCGTCATAGTTACATTATGGTCATTTTTAATCAATTGTACACTTACTTGACTAGCGCCACTATGCTTAACTATATTGTTTACAAGCTCTTGTAAAATTCTGTATAAACTTATTTCTATCTTTTTATTTATCATAAAACTTTCGGGTTTTACTACAAGTTCATGTTTTACATCGCTGTTTTTAAAGCTTTGAGCTAGTAATAAATCCACAGCATCAATCAATCCATTTTCTACCAAAACACGTGGCATCATTTGGTGGCTAATATCGCGCACATCTTCGGCACTTTGCTTTAACTGTTGGCTAATGGTATTAAGGCCTTCTTTTAGTACGTCATTATCTTTACTTCGTTTCAAAAATTGCAGGTTCATCGATAAGGCACTTATCTGTTGTCCAATACCATCGTGCAGCTCTTTCGATATTCGGCTCCGCTCGTTCTCGGCCGCTAAAATTTCCTTATTCAAGCTTTCTTGTTTCTCAGACATAATAGCTTGGTGATGCTTTTTCTTTTGACTAGCTCTAATAGCCAAAAATCCTATAATCAGAATAGTAAAAATTACGATGGCAATAATAGAATACTTCAGTTGCTTATTCTGCAGCTCAGCAATCGTCGCTTGTTTTTTACTAAGCTCTAATTCTTTTTCTGCTAAGTTGAGCTTAGATTCCGCATCAGATAAATCTTCTAAGTATTTGCCTTGGTTGATATGTTTTACCAAAGTATCGCTCACCGCTGAATAATGCATGGCCGAATCGGTTATGCCCAAGCCTGCATAGGCTAATGAAATCATTCTAGTGGTGTTTTTTGAGTAGGCATACAGTTTCTTTTGTTCATTAAACTTTTGGGCAGTTAGGGCCCAATTCAAGGCTTTTCTAAAGTCTTTTTTAAGAATCAATAGCTTGCCCAATTCATGCTGAACAGTAGCAATACCTACACTATCGGCAATTTGCTCCGATAACTCTAATGACCTTACATAATAAGCTTCGGCAGAATCAAGAAACCCTTTTTCTACCATATTACTGCCCATTACATTGTTCGATTTTATAAGTCCTGATGTATAGTTAGAAGCTATAAATCGCTTATGCGCTTTTTGCAAAAAGGCTTGACTTGAATCATAATCACCATTAAAACTATAACATACACCAATATTGTACAGAATATTGGCGTGTGTTAAGGGCGTTGGTTTATACAAAAGCCCTTGTTTTAAAAAACCAATTGCTTTTTTGTACAAGTGGAGCTCTTGGTAGGCAAGGCCTATGTAATTGTAGGCAAAAGAAAAACCCGAAGTATCCTTGGCGGCTTTATCAGCTTTAAGACTTAGCATGGCGTAGTGCAGCGCGCTATCTGCCACACCAATTTTGCTGTAAATGGCCGATAGATTGCTGAGTGCTTTACGCGCGGTTTCATCAAAATTATTTTTATTCGAGAGCCTATAGAGTAGGGCAAAAAAGGCCAAGGCTTCGTTAGTTTTACCGCTGTAATAAAGCACAGAACCTTTAAGGTTAAGCAAGTTAAATTTTAGCTTGTTGTCTAGTTTAAACTTGAGTAAACTGTCAATAGGCGCTTGATTCGGCAAACTCCCTTTGAGAATGTTACCACGAAGCAACAAATACTCAAGGTATCTAACACTATCTATCTGATTCGTATTTTCAAGAGCATCTTGTATCAAAACACCTACAGAGTCTGGGCTTTGTGGCTGTATCTTTTCAAGTTTGTAAATGCTGTTTTGAGCAAACGCAAGAGTACTTGTAAATAAAATTGAAACTAAAAGCAATACGGAAATAGGCCTGTTCATTTAATATTCAATTAACTTAATACGCACTCAAATTAAAAAAATCAATTTAACCCACTGAGTACAAGCTTAAGAATAATGGGGAAATGTATTGACCAAAATCCATAGCGAGTTCAGGTCTGCGCTTAGAAAATAGCTGGTTTTTTAATGTATATAAACTGACAAATACCTGAAAACAGGTAGGCAAATACCCAAATACCTGTAGTGTTGGCCGTATACCAAGAAGCAGCTTTGTGCTCAAATAAAAGCACATGAAACAGTTAACAACAATTATTATTATTTTGCTGGCAGGCGCCACTAGTTCCTTTGGCCAAACGGTAAACTATTCTATTGATGAAAATGACCTGAGTAAAGCGCATAATTTTTCAATGTCGTTTTCGCCTATTGACGTTGAAGGCTCAACATCTGATGGATTTAACGCTCCGTTTGGTTATAGATGGGAGCTTTTTTATAGAATGGGTAGGCTTGGCTCATTTAGGTTTATAAACAAACCCAAGTTTAATATTGATGCTGATGAAAATGATCCATTTCAGCCAACCACTTTTGGTAGAATAGAGATGCAGGGCTCTTTAACCTTATGGAACGATGACTCTGAAAGCCCTACTAGGGTGAATTTAAAATCTGATGGCAACTCTACAACCTATATAAATATAGATGCCAAAAGATTGCAACAATTTGAGCTAAGCGGAAGCTTTCAATCTTTTGAAAGTCGCATAGAATATGGGGCTGAAGGCAGTAATACTATGATGATAAACGGGTCGGTTATTGGCTTTGGAATCCAAAGAAGTATAATTGATCGCCTTAAGATTTCATCAGACTACGGTAGAAAAAAGAACTACCAACAAATGCGCCTTGCTATGGAAGTTTTATATGCCCCTACATTGTCAATGGCCGCAGGTCAGTTTAATGCCGATTTTCCTGAACCTGCTACTGATAGTTATAATAAATCAAGATTTGGTATTAGATGGGTTTATGAAAAAAGCTGGGCTCACCATTTTGGTCTTAATGTTGGCGTTGAAGGGGGCTTTTATCCAAATATTGTGGCCAACGACGATGATAGCTGGAGAAAAGTTTACCTGGGTTTTAGAATGGCCGTGCCTTTTGTAAGTTTTAGATTACCATCGCCAAGCAAGTTTTAATAAAAGCCATAGCAATTGCATCATGAAAAATTTAATTTCAATTGCGCTTTTACTTATAGGTTTACCCGGGCAGGCTCAAGATGCTAAAGAGTTTTTTGATAACGGTGATTATTATAATGCCGCCCGCTATTACGAACAAGAAGTAAAAACGGCCCCTGAAAAGTATATAAAACTGGCAGAGTGCTACATGAGCCTTGAACGCTATACCGATGCCAGAAATGCCTACGCCAAGTACGCCAACGAATACAGCGCATCAGATTTGGAGCATACAAACAGGTTAATTAAAATATTGGATAGAAACGACCCACCTGTTGAAATGCGGCCAATAGCCACCATTAACACAAGTGCCGGAGAGTATTCGCCTTTGGTTTCAAAAGATGGCAACCGACTTTACTTTACCGGTTATAAGCGCAACGGTGGCTACGGAAACGAAGATATTTTTTACGCTAGTAAACAAAAAGACGGCTCATGGAGCGATGCTACTCCTTTTGCTGTGTTCAACACCAAAAGTAGCGAAGGCCTAAAGGGAATGAACGAAGCCAACGATGTGGCCATTCTGTTCGGAAACTATTCAGGCAGCTTTGGTAATGGCGATTTGTTTTATTCGCTTAAAGAAAACGATGCTTGGCTTGAACCCTGTAATTTAGGTGGCAGTATAAATACCAAGAATTTTGAAGCCATGGCCAATTTATCGGCCAATGGCAAGTACTTACTTTTTGTGAGCAACAGAGCGGGTAATAATGATATTTATTTTTCGCAAATTTCAGAGCAAGGTTGGTCGGCTCCCGTAAATCTTGGAGCCACTATCAATACATCTTCAATTGAAGCCACGCCCATGTTGGCCGCAGACAACCGCACCCTGTATTTTAGTAGCAAAGGGCATCACGGTTTCGGAGGGTATGATATTTTCATGTCAAGAAGACTTGATGATACATGGACCAATTGGAGCGAGCCCGTTAATTTGGGCAAATACATTAACACTATTGAAGATGATTATTATTTAACCATTCCTTCTCAGGGCACTAGGGGCTATTTGCCTAGAAAAGGCGGCCTAGCCAATAATAATTCAAAAGATATTTATGAGTTTATTCTACCGCCTTTTTTACGGCCACAAACTTACATAAATGTATTTGGAAGAGCCATTGACCCACAGGATTCAAGCGCTGAAGTACTTATTCGCTATTTAGATTTTGATACTCATAAAGAAATAGCAGTAACAGCTAGTAACCCGCTTACAGGCGACTATGCGCTTTCATTACCCGCCAATAAAAAGTACAAAGTGCTCATAGATATGAAAGGCTTCATTTATTATGAAAACGTATTAGATTTAACTGATATGAGCCGTTGGTATCCGGCGCGCAGTTTTAAGCAAGTGCTCAAAGATGAATTTGCCGACCTGATAAAAGTAAGGGATGATTTTTCAGCCTTCA
>JBMYOR010000272.1:0-4659 GCA_049599535.1 Bacteroidia bacterium
AAATGAGTTTCTCGCCAGAGCGAATAGAGTAAATCGCTCTCATTACCACTATGCTTATTTATATACTCCTGTAAATTAGGGTCTATTAGTTCCATTGCTTTAATCGTTGTTTCCTACAAAAACTAATTTGCTCAAGTTATTAGGGTTTAATATATCAATTGCCACTTGCTGTATATCAGCCGTGGTTATTGTGTCAATAGCTTCAAATACTTCTTTAAGATCAATAATATTATTAAAATTTAAAATACCTTTTGCCATATTTTGCATTTGCAATCCGGGGTTTTCGAACATGATAGCCAAATTACCTTGTAGTTGCCTTTTTGCCTTTGTAAGCTGCAAAGGCCCCAAAGGCTTCTCTCTCATTATTTTAAACTCCTTATTTATAATATCAATTGTTTTGTTCACATTTTTTTTATCACTAGCAAATTGCACAAAAAAGATTCCAGAATCATCAAAAGTTTGAAACGTAGAGCTAATGTGATAGCAAAATCCATGTTTTTCTCGTACACTTAAATTGAGCCTTGAACCCATATTGCTACCGCCCAAAATATTATTTAGTAACATTAAGGCATATCGCCTATCGTTATATCTACTGTATGCTTTGCCCCCGTAAATGCAATGGCTCTGCTGAAAATCTTTTTCGACCTCAATATTAAATTTTTGAGAAAATTGAGCCTGTTTACGCTCTAAAACGTTTTGCTCGCTCACGGTTATATTTAAATATTTATGAGCCAAGCTTTCAACCCTTTTTGCCGATACGTTTCCGGCAACGCTAAACACCATATTTTTGGGCTGATATTGATGGCTTATAAATGAACGAAGCTCAGTTTGCCCTATTTTAGCAAGAGACTGCTTTGTGCCCAAAATATTATAACCCAAGGGTTGATTTTTAAACAAATGCATGAAAAAATCATCATAAATGCTCTCATCGGGGCTATCTTCATACATTTCAATTTCTTCAAAAATCACTTTACGCTCTTTGTCTAACTCTTTAGGGTCAAGTAATGAATTAAAACACATATCGCTCAGTAAGTCAAAACTTCTATCTACATACCTTTTTAAACTTGATGCGTAATATGATGTAATCTCTCTTGTGGTGTAGGCATTCAATTCTCCACCAACCGATTCAATTCTATTAAATAATTGGCTTGCTCGGCGCTTTTTGGTTCCTTTAAACAATGCATGCTCAATAAAATGTGCGCTACCGCTGGTATTAATATCTTCATCCCTACTACCTGTTTTAATAAAAAGCCCACAATGCACCAATTGCGTTGATTTAATTTGCTGGTGCACCACGCGCATTCCATTATCTAAGGTAATTATATTAAATCTATTATTTTTAGTCATTATATAACTCGTCCATTTTTTTTGCTAAATCATGGTCTTTAGCGGTAACCAAATTGCCAGCATCGTGGGTAAAAAGCGTAACATTAACCGTATTGTAAGTATTAACCCATGTAGGATGATGGTTCATTTTCTCAGCCCAAATGGCTACCTTAGTCATCCACGCAAAAGCACTTACAAAATCTTTAAACTCAAAAGACTTAGTTAAGGCATTGTTTTGTTCTTTCCACATAAAAATTAATTAATGCAAAGGTATTGAATGTACCTGTTCTTACTGTTTTAACACTTACAATTACCCAGTGCTTTTTGTTGTAGCCATAATTTAGAATAGGTGTTTTTTAAAATATTTACAACACTTAGGCGCCTTATGTATTGCTAAATTGCACCACTACATTATTTCAAGGCACCAAAAAAGATACTTAAAATTAGCTGCAATTAAAAACCAAAAGTCACGTGGCAACTTTTTTGATGTTAGTTGTTACACCAATTAGCCTGTTGCTGGCAAATACATATCAAACGGGCCTACTTTATAATGTTGTGCCAATACTCGTAAATTTGAACTCAAGAAATGGGAATAAAAACAACATTAACGGCCTTATTATTATTATCAAACTTTGGCTTTACCTTGGCTCAATTGCCATCAAAAAGTATAGACTTTGGTATTAATGGCTTTTACAACTCTTCTCCCCTATCTATTACATTGGGTGGCGGCGCCATAAATGGTAAATCTGATATTTTTAAACTTGAAGGCAATTTTGGTCTTTTTGTGCTTGAAAATGCAGTAGCCGGTATTAGGTATAGAAGAGATTATGAAAATTTTACTGTAAACGCCCAGTTTTTTAATGCCGCTACCGGAAACTATGATCCCTATATTTTAATTGAAGAAACAAATTTAATTGGCGCATTTGCTCGTTACTATTCTGACCTAAGCCCAATGTTTGCCGCATTTGCGCATATAGAAGCAGGCACTGGCAATAGTTTAATATCGGTAACTGAAGAAAATGATATTGGCGAAATTGAACAAAACGAATATCCTAGAGATCTTGAAGATTTTGCTGTTGGTTTAGGCTTGGCTTTTAGGCCATACCCTAATGTTGGTATAGAGCTTTTTGGACTTAGAAGAACAAAATTTGAATCATACATACCACAAGGGGCTAGCACCACAACCTTACAATTAGAAACTTACCTAGGCTATGAATTTAGAATAGGCGTTAGATTTAATATTGATGCTTTTCAGATTCGAAAAAACATTAGGGACCGCAAACGCTCATTACCAATGGGACCTGGGTTTTCGAGATAATGTTAACTTTTATAAATTAATGGTAGTTGTAAGGTTTTAATTGCAATTAAATTCAACCAAATAAGTTAAGTTAACGTTATTACCCAACTACGTTACAAACGCCAATATGAAAACCATTATACTTGTATTAATATACGCTGTTTCATATATTATTTTTTTGATGTTAAACTTGATATATGCCCCCCTTAGAGCCATTGAAAAATCTCAGGTTTTTGTGAATAATTTTAGCAAATCACAAAATTTTTAATTCTTGTTTAAAATAAGCACTCACCTAAACTACCTTGATTAATTTTTTACTAGATTAAAAACAGTAGTTATTAACCTTTTGAGTAACATCTTTTAGTCTGCCTTTTTAATATTTACAATTAAGAAAAAGTAGATTTTCCTAAACCTATATCGGTTTCATATCATTGAATTAGCCAAAGACCCTTCTTATAAATTAAAAGGCGTAACCGTATTCATTACAAAATTCATTTACATGGGCTAAAGTTCATTTTTTCTGATTAGCGGCGAACTATTTCAATCGCTTGCGTTAAAAACAAATAGCATATATCTCTCATTTTAACTATTTGTGGTAACACAACAGATATGCCGGTATATCATCGCTTTTTTCTATTTCCTCTACCTTTTCTGTTTATAAAATATAACAATTGCGGCAATACAAACAAGTCAGATAAAATGGCTGTAAACAAGGTAATACTAACTAAAAAGCCAATATAATAAGTGCCTTTAAAATCAGAAAATGTAAGCGAAATAAACGATACAATTAAAATTATTGAAGTAATAATTATTGCCTTACCACTAATTAGCAAGCTGTTTTTTATGGATTTATTTACTGTTAAACCTTTTTTGCGTTCAAGCTTAAAGCGTGTAAGAAAATGAATAGTATCATCAACAGCAATACCAAACGATATAGCAAAGAAAATTGAAGTAAGCGCCTGCAATTTTATATTCAAAAAACCCATCATGCCCGCCGCTAGTATTAAAGGAATCAAGTTTGGAATAATACTCACTATTACCATTCTATAATCTTTAAATAGCAATGCAAACAAAAACCCTACTATTATAAAAGCCAAGCCTAACGATCTAAACAAACTATTACGTAAGTACTCATGGTTTTTATCGTACATTAAAGTGGTGCCTGTAACCTTAAAATTAACTAAATCAGTATCAATGTTATTTTCAACCCAATGCTGTATTACTGCAATTTTTGATTCATGAAAATCAGAACCATAATCAACTTGCCTACCCGATATTCGGCCCAAATTGGCGCTCGCATTCATTAGGCTTTTTAGATTTGATGATGTATCCATTTTTAAAAACGAAGCATACTTGCGTATATCTACATTTTGCGGCATAGAATAAGCCGACTTACCCCTTGTAAACGCATTATGAATCATTTTGAACGGCAACGTTGGCGATACAATATTATTTACCTTGTGGCTATCTTTTAAGTAGTTTTCGAGCTTGGCAATTTGTGTAAGCACCTTATCATTTGTAATAATATATCCTTTTGCTGGCATTACAGCCATTTCAAAGGCTCTTACGCCAGCAAATACATTTTCAAAATATTCAAAGTCGCTTTTTAGTTTAGCTCTATCAGGTATATCGCCCTTAATAAACGCATTAGTACTAATTTGCCTAATACCAACTGATGCTATTGCTAACAATACCACCATGCCTAGCAATATAAAACGGTAGCGAGTTTTATTAAACCAATACAGTTTCTCCATTATTAACTCCCAAGAGTTATTGCGCTTTTTTAGATTTTTTACTTTACCCTTGGTGAAAAATAATAATGCTGACGATGCAAAACTTCGTCCTAAAACGTTATCATTTACCGTTAAACTTACACCAGTTTGTTCTACATCACGCCGATTTCCTGCAGAAACAATCAATCGGTTTTGTGGATCTAAAAGCCACTTTCCAGAAATTCCGTACTTAAATCTGTTATCTTTAAAACCGTATGCGCCATAACCTTCAATTCGCCATTTATCATTTGGTCCAAAATAAGT
>JBMYOR010000273.1:0-4629 GCA_049599535.1 Bacteroidia bacterium
AAGGCGGTTACTCCTTGTGCTACTAAAATTAATAAGAATACTAATCGAATCAAACTAATGGCACTTTAATAGGGCGTTACAAAAACGGTGATGCTTAATAACTGCAGACTCTTCGGTTTTTTGTGTTTCAAAAACAGTTGCTTATAATTTTGGTGAAGTTACGGGCAATCATTTTAACTCAATTTTTAAAATTCATTCAATTGAATTTAAAGTGCTTTTTGTGGAGTCGGTTAGATTATGGGTAAACGTGCATTTTAAGCAGCAGCAAAGATTCTAATGCCTTTGTTATACATTACTTCGTATTCTTATTTTATAACTACAAGCTTCATCTAATCATGGTTTCTTACCGTTTTTATTGGGTAATAAAATTTACCTAATTATAAAAGCACATCAACCAATTATTAATTGATAACAAAAGAGTTACCCCCACAACCCCATTTGATGTAAGGGTTAAAAATGGGGCAAACCCACAATGCACAAAACCATTTACCCACTAAATATAATAAAGCACCCTAATCTAATTTGGTAACCGATTTAGTGTTGTCTTTATAAACCCTATCAATGAGCAATTGCCTTGGATCAATTGCCACGCGTGCAGGTTTTTCATCAATTACAAAAGAAAAATTCATGCTGTTTTTGTCTATAAAAACTCTTTTGCTATAAATTAGATTTTTCTCATCATCATCGGCGAAAGCACCAATATCAATCCAATCATTTACGGGCACTTTAGTTTCTTTACCAATTGTATCAGCCTTTATTTTATACGATTCTGTTTGCATAGAAACTTCGAATTTGCCATTTGGCAGCTCCTTGTATGTAGCTTCCGTTAAACGATTATCATATAGTGTTATATCTTTAAACCAATCGGTAATTAAATATTTTAATGAATCTGGCACTTCGGGCTCTAAATGTTTAAGAAAATCGAGCGATGTAGGATATGGCGGTTTTCTATACTTAAACTCATTTAAAAAGTTCTTCATTGCATTATTCACCTTTTTTTCGCCAATGTAATCTTGTAAAGCGTACAGAATTACGCTGCCTTTACCGTAGTGAATATGGGTTTGGTTTTCAACTTTATATAATGGCAATTCTTTGTCAACTTCTCTACTTCTACCCCCTAAATATCTTCTATGGTCGTACTTTAAAAATTCACGCATACTCATTGGGGTTTTTGCAATGCTCTTCATGGTCATAAGTGATGAGTATTCTGCAAAACTTTCGCTCATCATAGTTCCGCCTTGCATTTTAGAACCAACCACCTGATGTGCCCACCACTGATGCGCCATTTCATGCGCCACCACGGCATCGATTACATTATTATCATCTTCGTTTTCAAGATTTACAACAAAACCAAAAGATTCTGAGTAAGGCATGGTACCCGGAAAAGCTTGTGCAAATGTTGAGTAACGTGGAAACTCAATTATTCTACACTGTTTATGATAATATGGCCCGAAATTATTAGAATAATAATCGAGCGAGCGCTCAACGGCATCTAACATCATATCAATATTAACATCATGTTTTTTATGGTAATACACTTCTATATCTACGTCGTTCCATTTTCTTTTTGCTACTTCAAATTTTGCCGAGATAAAAGAATAGAAATTTTGCGAAGGATGGTCTACTATGTAATGATAATAATTTCTACCTTCTTGTTCCCATTGTTTTACTAATGATCCCGGCGCAATTGCCATTTGATCTCCCGCAGTTGAAATTATAGTTTCAACATTAATGTAATCTGAGTGTCCGTTAGTTAAATAGTTGGCCATACAGGCATCGGTGCAATTTGCAGTAAGTTCAGGCATTCTATTTTTTGGCTTTAAGTCATATTTTCTTCTGGTATTTTTGCTACTTAGCTCTACCCTATCGTTATAACCTAATGAAGGCAAAATTTGAAAGTTGTTTAAGAAGGTACCGTTTTTTACAATAGATGTATTGCCCCTTGAATTTTGAAAGCCTTTTGTAACATACTTGGTGTTGATTACCGCATTAATAGTTTCACCAGGTTGCATGGGCGTTTTTAGCTGAAATATTACATAATCCAACTCTTCATCGTTAAAAACCAAATCGCTATTAGGAATATTAATCTGCGGTTCCCATTGGTTGTTAAGGTTAAAATGAATAGAATCTATAGGCGAACTTGTTTCGTTTGTGAGTTTTATTGAAGCTTTTACAAATACATCTCGTTTATAAGGAAAAATATCTATTTCGTATTTAACATCTGTAATTTTTGGCAGTGGAGCATTTTCGAATTTTTTTAGTTTGGTTTCATAGGCTACAGCAATCTCTTCGCGTTGATCGGATGTTTTGTAATCATTTAGAACTTGGGTATTATAAAATATAAACGATGCTACAAGAAGCCAACAAACTAAAGCACCCGCCATTGTTATTCTATAGCTTTTAGGCACTTGTTTTCTTGCAATAAGAAACCTGTCTTTCAAGCTTTTACTTGCACCTCTATTCCACAAAGCCCCTGCAATTAAAAGGCCTACAACAGAAAACAGTATCCAATAAATATGAAACCACAAAGCCCCAATGAGTCCAGGGCCAAATCCATTCATATCGGAATATGATAAGGAAGGTCCGCTACCAATGTCCAACATGTTTGACGATATATCGAGCGCCGATAAAACTAAACCCCAAATAAACATTACTAAAATAGATACAAAATAGCCAATGTATTTATTATTCAATAATACCTGAATAAAAATCGTAATGGCACTCCAAATAAAGTATTTGGGCAAATTTGAAAACATAAAATCGAGTAAATAAACATCCAATTCAATGCGTGTGTAACCATTAAGTAATTGGTAAATAACTCCACAAAAAACAAAGAATAAATAGAGAACAATTGTAATGCTAGAAAGAGACAGCGCTTTTGCTGCTAATGAAATAAATGAAGTATGTGGCGTGGCATCAACTACTTCATTTATTTTACTATCACGATCGCGCCAAATGAGTTCGCCACTAAAAAACACTAAAATAATTATAATAAATAGGCCTGTTGAACCATTTATTGCATCAATTATTTTGTAGGTAAGCGGGTATGATTGCAAACCAAAATACTCAAAACCGCCAATTAGGTTGCTAAAGAGAATTATTGAGCTGAAAAGGAAAAGTATTTTAAACGTAATACTTTTAGTTATACTTCTAAAATTGGTAAGAAAAAAGCTTTTGAATTGAATCCACTCGGTTCTGCCGTTGTAAACGGGGCTTAGTTTTGGCAAATTAAATGCTCCATTTGGTCTAGTATCGGTTTTTTTAGACGCCTTTAGTTTCTTGCTTTTTTCTTGAAATGAAAAGTTGAAAAAAGAAACCAAAAGAACCACAATGCCAACCCCAACCCAAACTAAACGGTTTATTAATATAAGTCCGGTAAAACTTGGGCTTATAGTATTTTTCTCAATTGGTGTAAAATACTTGGCGTGTAATGAATAGGTTCTAATACCAAACATATCGGTAACAGCCGCAATTGTTTCGTTTTCTACATCAGATGTAAGTGTTCCTGAAATAATGTAACCCACTATAATTACCAAAGCACCCACAAAAGATATTACCGTGCTTTTCCATTTGTTTGCCATGGCAAAAATTATAGTGCCCGCAAAAAACATATTAGGAAGAATGAAAATAAAATAGTTGTTGACAAAGGTGCTTAGGTAGAAATCACCAAAACGCTGTGCATCTTCCCAACCAAATATGGGCGCCAAAAAGCTACCGATAACTACCCCTAAAAACACCCCAAGTATAGGAAGGGTAGCCAACAAAAGTGCGCCAAAAAACCTACCAAAAAAATAACCTGATTTATTTATTGGTGTGCTGAATAATATCTCATTGAAACTATTATTATGATCTCGTAAGGCAGCATTATTAAAAAATGCAGCAGCCATTAGTAAGCCAAAAATGGTCATTACCCCTGTAAAAACGGTAATTACATGCGGTGCATTCTTATAAACATTACCAACCGAACCACCAATTTGAATACTATCGCTTACCGTTGCGCCAAACACCAAAAGGCCAACCAAACCCATAAAAACATACACCATGGGTTGCTTTAGGGCGTACTTCAATTCTGATAGAAAAAATATTTTAAACATAACTGATTCGATTAATGGTTAAACAAGAGTGTTTGTAGTATTGATTCTAGAAAAGAAAACATCTTCTAGGTTTGGCATAACTTGTTCAAATCCATTGCCCGGATCGGTTTCGCTTGCTATATGAATAAGCGGTAAACCGCCCACCATTTTGTTTGATATTATAGCATACTTATTTGCATATTCTTGTAGTTCATGGCGTTCTACAATTTTTTGATAAACACGCCCATGCAGTTCGTTTATTGCATCTTGCGGAGCTCCTTTAAACACAATTTGCCCTTTATTCATAATGGCCATGTTGGTACATAGCTCTCTAACATCATCAACAATATGGGTAGAAAGTATAACAATTACTTCTTTGCCCACGTCTGCCAGTAAATTATAAAAACGGTTTCGTTCTCCGGGGTCTAGTCCTGCAGTAGGTTCATCAACAATTATTAGTTTAGGCTTGCCAATTAGCGCTTGGGCAATTCCCACGCGTTGTTTCATACCACCTGAAAGTTGATGTGGATACATTTTCATCAATGCTTCAGGATTT
>JBMYOR010000274.1:0-4623 GCA_049599535.1 Bacteroidia bacterium
CTGAAGATGGCAGATGGTTTAATGCTATGGGGTTTGAATGTAATGTTCCAAGTGGGTTTGACCATGTTAAAAAGGTATGGGAAGTTAAGAATGAAGCTAAGAAATTAAAAGATGATAAGAAGGGACTCGATAAGTTATTAAGGCTTTCGGTATTAGGTACGGCGTTAATTATTACTGTGTATTCAGTTTACTATTATGCTAATGCCTACAAATACTCTAGCACCAATTTGTTTGATGCCGACCTTGAAACCGACATTAATATATTGCCTATAAACAAGGTAAATGAAATACGGAACGATAAAAATTATCTTTTCACCAATAACCAAGAGCATGCCATATTTAAAGGCAGTGCGGGCTGGGCAGTTAGTAATAATACATTAGAATTGCCATTTATTAATGAGCGTACAACCACCGTTTTAAGCGGCTTAACAAACGAAGGTTTTCAAGAGATTTTTGCCGATGCATTAAATAAAAAATACCATAATGCTCCGCCTATATTAATCACCGAAAAAGAAGGTATTTCGGTAAGAAGTATTCAATTTGAGCATTTTGTTTTTCCGTATCATGCCATGATTAATTGGCGCGATACTCTGTTGTACAAGAGTTTTAGCTTTTATACTGATTCGCTAGGCGGAGAGCTAACCATTGGTGCAAACGGGTTTATATGGAGCTCGGGTTTGCATGGTGAGTATTTAAAGGTAATTCAAAAGTCAGCTAATGATTACGGGTTAAATGAACTAATTGATTTTGAAGGTGCTACAAAAATTGAAGTGATTAAAATGCCAGTTGTTGATTTCGACGTGCTTTTTTCAATGCCTTCGCAATTAGGAGAAGTATTTATTAATCATGGTGATAAACGAGAAGTTGTTGAGAGTAAGGGTGAGCTTAAAATGCTAATAGGACCATCACTTAAGCAGAATAACGCCTATACGGTTGAAACAACTAATAAACCGCTACTTGAAATAAAACCACCTTTTTTGATTGAATTAGGCAAGGTTGAAAGCCAGAAGCCTTATTTTTTCGCCTTTTTAGCCAATGAAAAACTTCTGCTCAAATAATAAAGTTATACTGTGCGCTGTATTTATGATTTTTAGTGCTTTTAGCGTTAAAGCACAGACAAATTTATTTACAGGCAAAATATCACCTTATATTACTTACGAGAGCAACTACTCTAAAATATTAAACCAACAGGTTCAGTTTTCGGGTATTGGAGCCGGCTTAGAGTGGGAAAGCGGTATTTCAATCGGACTCAATTACTATACTTTAGGAACCAACTTTATTACTTCGCGATTTTCGCCAAATGGCCAAAATTGGCAGATGCAAATCAACTACTTGTCGTTTATGGCGGCATATAGGCTATACGAAAACAGTAAGTTTTTAATCATTGGCGAATTGGGTAATGGATTTGGCAACGTAAACTTTAAAAGTTTAAATATTCAAAAAAATAGGTATGGGCTTTATACGCTTGAGCCTACTTTGCATGCCAGGTATTACATATTAAATTGGCTGGGCATAGCCACCCAAATGGGTTATAGGTTATCTTTTGTTGGCGGACCACCCACTGTGGCAAACTTTAGCTCTTATAAATTTGATATTGGTTTTACCATTGCACCACTTGCTTTTTACCAAGCATTAAAAACCAACACATTAATAGATTAATGGAAGAAAACTTTGAAGATAAGTGGCTTTCAGTTGAAAGCTACCTGAAAGATAGATTTAGCAAAGCACTTGATATTAAAAGTATTTTGTTCATTTTAGGACTTAGAGAGTTGGGTAAAAATGAAACCAATTTCACAAAAGAAGAAAAAATGGACCTGATGAATGTTGGGTTTTGCAAAATAGCAAGTAAGGCGGGCTATTTTGATATGGCCGAAAAAGACCAGGATGGCTGGCCAATATTTAAGCAAATAAAACCTTTGCCCAAAATGAATACCAAAGAGCAAGAACAGTTTATTAAAGAACACGTAGTAAATTACTTTGAGACTGAGAATCTTATATAGTTTTCTTTTTCTGTTTGTAATAAATAATTTACAGGCTCAAACTGCAGTTAGCGGTAGAATAACTGATGCCCAAACTAATGAGCCAATTGCTTTTGCCAATATTGTTTTTAAAGGTACCACCGTGGGCACAACTTCAGATTTTGAAGGTTACTATACCCTAAGTTCATCTGAAAATGTAGACTCAATTACAGTGCTTTTTTTAGGTTATAAACAAAAAACTAAAGTACTAAAAAAAGGAACCAAACAAGTAATTGATTTTCAGTTAGAGTCATCGGATTTTCAATTAGATGCAATAGATATTTTGCCAGGCGAAAACCCAGCTCATAAGATTCTAAAAAAAGTATGGGTAAATAAAAATGCTCATGACATTAGATCGCTTAAGAGTTATGAATACGAGAGCTACACCAAAGTGCAGGTAGATGTAGATAATATTAGCGAAAAATTTAAGAATAGAACCATAATGAAGCCCTTTAGCTATTTATTTGATAGTTTAGAGATGGCTGCTGGCGAAGATGGAAACCCAGTTTTACCCGTTTTTGTGTCTGAAACATTGAGCGACTATTATTTTCAGGCAAGTCCTTTTCAAAAAAAGGAGGTTATAAAAGCTACCAATGTAACTGGGGTAGGAATGGAAGATGGGAGCTACATTTCTCAATTTGTTGGTTCAAGTTTTCATGATTATAATTTTTATAAAAACAATCTTACCATACTAGAGCACAATGTGGTTTCGCCAATATCAACTGAAGCCATTGGCTTTTACATACATATACTTGAAGATAGCATGTTTGTTGGCAATAAATGGTGTTATCAGATTAAGTTGGTGCCAAAGCGCCCAGAAGATATGGTGTTTAATGGCACCATGTGGATTCAGGATACCACATTTGCGTTAGTTAAACTATCAGTTGAAGTGGTAGGAACCGCTAACTTGAATTTTGTAGAGCGGTTAAAAATTCAGCAAGAACTAGCGCCAACTAGCGCCACGGCTTGGATACCTGTAAAAACACGTGTGCTTATGGATGTTGAAGAACCTACACCTGAAAGTTTCGGGATGTTGGCAAAAGCATACATAAGCAATAAAAATGTAAGTGTTAATAAGTCATACACCGATAAGTTTTTTAAAGATGATTTAACCGTTGCTACCGATGCGCTTGCCAAAGGAGATGACTTTTGGAGTGAAAATAGACATGAAAAACTAACAAGAGAAGATCAAAGTATTTATGGTTTGGTAGATACTATTCGAAATTTTCCGAGGGTGAGAACCTATATAGATATTGCCAAAATACTAACAGGCGGCTATATAAAAATGACACCAAAAGTTGAATTTGGATCGTATTTGCTCACCTACGGAACCAACGTGATTGAACAGCATAGATTTAGAGCTGGTTTTAGAACCACTGGGCAGTTTAGCAGGCGATTTACTTTAAAAGGCTACGGAGCATACGGCTTAAAAGATCAAAGATTTAAATATGGAGCGCAAGGCGAGTTATTTTTATCTCGGAAAAACTGGACTAAAATTGGATATCAATACAAGCATGATTTAGAGGGTTTAGGCGCACCTGACGATTATGAAGATTTAAACCCATTGCTCGAAGCGGCTACGCAACTAGGTTTGCTCTCAAGACTAAATAGAGTTGAGCTACATAGGTTTTGGTTTCATACCGATTTGCATAGGTCAATAGTTCAAAAAGTAATTTTTACCAACAAGCTTATTAATCCCGAAGGCGATTTTGTATTTGCCTATTATCCCAATAACTCATCTTCTTCAACCCCAGCATCGTCGCTTAGAGTTTCAGAGTTGGCTTTTGAAACCGTATGGTCTCCTTTTGAAACTAAATTGATAAATGAAAACAGACGCACTAGATTAAATGTAAATAAGGCGCCCAGTTTTACATTGCGTTATTCGCTTGGTTTAAATGGAGTTTTAGGAGGCAATTTTGCTTACCATAAACTCGATTTTTCGGTTAATCAAATAGCGCGTTTTGGTATTGCAGGGCGCGGAGAATATGTTTTAAATTATAATAAAACATTTACGCCGCTACCTTATTTATTGCTTAATATTTACCCCGGAAACGAAACCTTTATTAGAACTATAGGTACTTATAACCTTATGAATTTTTTCGAATTTGTTTCTGACGAAAGTCTAATGCTTTTTTATGTTCACCATTTTGATGGGCTATTGATGAATAGGGTGCCACTTATGCGTAAACTAAAATGGCGCATGGTGCTTTCGGGCAAAATGGCAATGGGCTCATTATCGCAAGCAAACCTAGATTACTTGGCACCTTATGATGAGTTTGGTAATGCCACAACACCGGTTAAAACCTTACAGCCGCTAAAGCCGTATTACGAGGTGGGTTATGGCTTCGAAAATATTTTTAGGTTTTTGAGAATACAGGCTTATCATAGATTAAGCTATATTGATGGCGAAGCAAATAATTTTGGAATAAAAGGCTCAGTATATTTTAATTTTTAGTCTGTTCAATTATCAATTGCCAACCAATTGGAGCTTTGTTTTGGTTATGAATCATGCCTAAAAAAGTATCAATAACACTTTTCTTCAAAATTTCATCCTTTTTATTTATGGCAGACATTGATGGCGACCTGTTAACTTCAATTAATAGGG
>JBMYOR010000275.1:0-4622 GCA_049599535.1 Bacteroidia bacterium
AACTCGGCACCACCTTCTGTTCTTCTCTCAATAAAAAGCTCGGCGCCTACTTGACTTGATAGGGTTCTAATGATTTTGGCACCAAGGGAGTCTTTGCTGGCCATAAATTCTTCTTTGCTTATGCCTTTACCGTTATCGGCAATGCTCAACTCGTAGTGTTTATCACTTTCTATCATATTAATGCTAATGTGACCATTTTTATCATCAAAAGCATGTTTATAGATGTTATTAACCCATTCAAATGAAATAAGCGCCAGTGGAATAGATGTTTCGGTTTCAAACTTTAGCACATCGCCCTCTAAAGAATAGGTAATATCTGAAACATCTTGAAAGCTAGACATTATTTGCTCCATAAGCTCTTGCAAATACAGTTTAAAATTGGTATAAGCCATGTTTTCGCTTTGATACAGATTTTGGTGTATTAGGCTCATGGTTTTTACTCTACCAATAATTTGTTTTAGCACTTTCTGGTCCGAATCACTATCCACTCTTCGTAATTGTAGCCTAAGCATACTAATAATTACTGACAGGTTATTTTTAACCCTGTGGTGAATTTCTTGGAGCAGCACTTCTTTTTCGCGATCTTGTTTGGCAATTTGTTGTCTAGATTTTAAAACCCATATTACCAAAACACTCAAAATGACCAGGCCAAGGAACGCTATAATTAAACCTATTTTCTGGCGTGACAAGCGTTCATTTTTACTATTTAATTCTAATATCCTAACATTTTCCTTTTGAGCAAACTTTAGGCTATCGTTAATCGCTTTTTGAGCGTATTCAATATGGGCAATGTCTCTTTCCTTTTCCATATTAAAAACAGAATCTTGCAATTTTTGAGACTCAACTCTAATGGTATAGGCCTTTTCATAATTACCATTTGCAAAAAGAATCTTTGAGTAAAGCTTGGCCTGTTGAGCTTTGTCAGCAGGATAGCCTTGAAAACTTGCTTCTAAAGCTAAAACCTGTTCAATATAATTTTTAGCAAGCGACAAAAAGTTTTCTCGCTTAATAGTTTGATTATCTGAATTTAATATTGAACCAGAATAACCCTCATTATGTAGCTTAAAAAATAGCTGACTCAAACGCCATGGAATATTTGGGCTTTTTCTGTTAGGATTAAGTAAGTCATTAATTTTTTGTGCATTTGTATAGCATTCATATGCCTTTTGATACTGCTTAAGTCCAACAAAACATTGGCCAATACCTAAAGTATCTAAATGATTATAAGCCCCAACGGATTCGTGTTTGACACGAGTTTTTCTATAATACTTTAAGGCCGTTTTATATTCAGATTGGTCTAAATATATCTTTGCTAATGCAGAATAATTACCCGCTTCATAATTGGCGTTTTCTAATCGGATATTTTCTTTAATAGCAAGATTAAGATACCTTATAGCCAGTTTATAGCGAAACTGAGCACTGTAAATCCGACCAATATTATGCAATACGGCGGCATAACTACCGGCATTTTTGGTTTTACTAAATAATGGCTCAGCTTTTAAATAGTTAGTTAAAGCCATTGGGTAATCATTTTGCAAATAATAGGCCCCACCAAGCCCGTTATATGAGGCTGCTAACAATCCATCATCTTTTGCATAAGTTGCTGATTGTACGGCTTTGTTAAAGTGATGTAAAGCAAGTTCAAGTTCATCAAATTTGATGTATACCCAGGCTATTTTAATGTGTATACTAGCTTGATGCTCGTGATTTTGCAGCTGTTCAGCGATTTCAATGGCTTTATTAAAATAAAAATCAGAAGAATCTTCTTGTTTTTCTACAACGTAAATTTTACCAATATCTATTAGCGCATGTGGGATACCAACATAGTTATTGCCATTATTAAAAGCCTTAAATGCATTTTTCCCATTACTAATTCCTGAAGCTTTACTTCTAATTCTTAAGTTGGCAAATGATAGCCCCAAAGTATTATAATAACCAAGGCTATCTGACAGTTCTATGGCTTTTTGAAAAAAGAACTCTGCGCTATCCCACCTGGGGGCGTATTTACCCAAATTATAATAGGCTTCTGCTAAATTTCGGTTTTCTCCATTTTTTAAAGACAATTTCTTAATCGTACTGAACACCTTATAAACTGAATCTCTTGGTGCCCCTCTTTTCTTTTGTGCCGAAAGAATCATTTGCTGTGAGAACCTACTTTCTTGCATAGCAAAAGAACTGTCTGTTTCTTTTACATTTTCACATATATTTTGCGCTTGCTTGGCATAAAAAGTCGATGAATCAGGATTTTCTAACTTTTCATAGTCATGATTATAAAACCAAGCCAACTCGTTGAACGCATGAGCTCTTTCTAACTCTGTATTGGCTTGTTTTATGTTTTTTAACAAAATGGAGTAGGAGTACTTATTTTGTGAAACATTCAAATTTTCAATTTGGCTCAATAAGTCTTGCGCATGGCTGCTACCTATTGCAAGTAGGAGCGCGATTGTAATTGTAAAATGTCTCATATCTAAACCTAGCTGCCAATGTAGCTAATCTATTTTAAGTTCTTTAATTTCTGTATTAATGTTGGATTTTGGGTGTTGAATGTTGAATGTTGAATTTAGCATGGGTTGATTTGCCGACTCACTCATTCACTAAGTCACTCATTCACTAAGTCACTCATTTACCAAGTCACTCATTCACTAAGTCGCTCATTCACTAAGTCACTTTAAATACTCATAAACTACTTCTTAATTACCAACTTCAATTCTGTTCCACCTTCTTTCAATTTTTCAATAAAAAGCTCTGCCTCTACTTGGGCCGCCAAAGTTCTTATAATCTTAGCACCCAACGAATCCTTACTTGCCATAAATTCTTCTTTGCTAATGCCTTTACCATTATCTGAAATCGCCAATTCGTAGCTTTTTTCAATTTCAGAAAGTCTAATATTTACGTTGCCCTTTTTATCGTCAAAAGCGTGTTTGTATATATTATTTACCCACTCAAAAGATATGAGCGCAAGAGGTATGGCCGTTTCGGTATTTAGCTTAAGTTCATCTCCTTCTAGCTTGTATTCAATATCAGATACATTTTGAAAGCTCGACATTACTTGATCCATAAGCTCTTGCAAATACACTTTAAAATTAGTATAAGCCAAGTTGTCGCTTTGGTAAAGGTTTTGGTGTATGAGGCTCATGGTTTTTATACGGCCTATACTTTGCTCTAGCACCTTTTGGCCCGACTCATCTTTTACCCTGCGCAATTGCAAGCGAAGCATACTTATAATTACAGAAAGATTGTTTTTTACCCTATGATGAATTTCTTGTAGCAGCACTTCTTTTTCATGGTGTTGTTGATCTACTAGCTTTTTGGCGCGGTACACCGAAACGGCCAAGGCGATTACCAGTATTAAACCTAATAGGGTAAATACAAGCACAATTCGTTGCCGTGAAACTTGTGCTTCTTTATTTTTTAGCTCAACTGCTTGTATGGCTTCTTTTTTGGCAAAATCAACGCTATCTTTAAACGATTTACTTAAATATTCTTGCTTTAAAATGGCACGTGTATTTTCAATTCTTTCAATAGAGTCTGTCATTTGATCGTGTAACATGTACATTTTTAATGACTTTTGGTATTGACCAAGTTCGCTGTAAACTCTATGCAACGAAAATGAAAACCGCTGAATATCATCTATCCTACCGGTTTGGTTACTAATTGCCAAAGCTTCTGTACCCAATTCTTCAGCCTTTTTATAGTTTTTCAGTTCAAAATAGACATTACCCATATTGTTTAAGGCTAGGCCAATGGCCCTTTTATCATCTATTTCTCTTTTAATGGCCAAGCTTTTTTCATAATATTTTAGCGCTCTTTTATACCTACCCAACTCATAATGGGTAATGCCAATATTGTTTAGTATATGAGCCTTACCTCGGGTATTATTAGTTGATGATAAAAGTTTCATACTTTTTAAATACATGTCTAAAGAACTAGATATTTTAATCGTATCATCATCTGCTGTACCCTGATCAAAAATGATATTACCAATATAGCTGTAACTCGATGCAATTGCATTGCTATCAGCAATTTTTATATTAATTGATAACGCTTTATTATAATACGCTTTTGCTTTTTCATAATCGCGTTGATCACGATAAATAATACCAATATTGTTTAGTGTTTTTGAAACCCCTCTTTTATCGCCAATTGCCTCTTTTAATCTAAGGCTCTGGTGATAATACTTTATAGCATTTATATAGTCTCCTTTTAGTTTGTAGTCTATACCCAAATTATTATAGCATTGGGCAACACCGGTGCTATCGCCAATTTTTAGCATTACTTTTAGCCTAAGGGTATCATACCCCAAAACCTTATCATACAAACCTTTTCGATAGTAAATTGTAGCAAGCCTTTGCAAAGCATCTGACTGGTAAGCTAAACTATTAAGTTCTTTGGCAAGTAGCCATTCTTCTTGAGCTAATTCGAGAATTGAGTCAACATCTCTTAGATTATTAAAACTTTTTTTTATGGCCTTTAATCTAATGGAATCTGGCAAAGACTCGTTGCGCCAATTGAACCTATTTTGACTTTGAGAAAATCCATCATCGGTATCTGCTTTTGGAGCACTTGTTTCTCCGACATCAATATCTAATTCACCACCTTCTCCTTTATCAACGGTAGTAGTA
>JBMYOR010000276.1:0-4610 GCA_049599535.1 Bacteroidia bacterium
CGCGTTCACCACTGGTGTTGGTAGTGTCACGAACCGCGACAGGCGCAAACCTCTTCAAGAGCTAAACAGAATGATTAGCAGAGAGCTCGGAATAAACAAAGGCGAATTAAAAGACACAACCATTTGGGTTAAAGTGTTTAACCCCGATCCTCTTACAACAGCCAAGCGGCAGTACGGTAGTAATTACCGTAATTTTAAGGATTCAAATAATTCTTACTTAAACCAACAAATGCAATGGAAAAGCATTGATGCCGAAGTAAGAAGTGATACTTTTTGGCTAAGTAGTAAATGGGTAAAGTTACTTTATAATGGTAAAGAGCCAATTACTAGTATTAATAGTGATTCAATAGAAGTAACAAGAGATCACTGGCAGTTCGAATACTTAATGATTTATTATCATTTAAAAAAATACCGAGATTTTCTAGAATCAATTGGTTTTGAGCAAATGGCCAATTACCCCGTTAAGGCAAATCCGCATGCATATACTTACGATAATTCAAAGTTTATACCAAGGCTAGATGGTAGCGGTAGTGGATTGCTAAACTTTGGTTATTGTAAGGATAGTTGTGGTACAAGTATTGCCAACGAGTGCCATGTTGATGATGCTGAAGATGCAGATGTTATTATTCATGAATACGGTCATGCACTTTCGTTCAGTGTTAACGGAAACGAAACGAGTAGAACACCACGAAAAGCCATTGACGAAGGCTTATCTGATTTTATTACATGCGCTTATTCAAAAAAAATTGGTGAGTTTGAAAGCGATTACATTTTTAATTGGGATGGCCGAAATGAGTTTTGGGATGGCCGAAAATGTTTTACTAGCAGAACAGTAAATGACTATAAAACTGGTAGGTATGTTGAGCATTATAACGGTGAAATATTTGCTGGAGCATTGTCAGAAATTGCTTTGAAAATTGGCTATGACGAAACCCATAAAATTTTGTTCGAATCTATGTACAGCTATTCTGAACGAATGAAATTTACTGATGCGGCATTATTGTTTTTAGATGCTGAGCAAAGAGTTTACAAAGCAGAGAATGCTCAAACTGTATGTAGCATTTTTGCGAAGTACAATTTTGTAAGCGATAGTTTCTGCATGGTTTCAATGGCTGATAAACCCAACACTAAGTTTTATGCTATTAATAAGCGTGCCTTTTTTGAAAATGGAAGTATAGTATTACAACTTAACACTCCATACATTACCAGATTAAAGCTTTATGATGCTACTGGCAAATTGGCCTACAGCTCAGAACTGAATAATCAAGCCACCATAATTGAATCATTACAACTAGCAAAAGGTACTTATGTTTTGGTGCTTGAAAATCAAAGTAGAATTTTTACTGAAAAAATGGTGCGTTAAAGAGTCGATTTGTTTGAATCGGCAAGTATAGTTTCAACATCAAACATAATTTTTTGAAAGTCATAAATTTCTGACTCATAAACTGACGGTCTCCAAGTAGCACTTTTAGGGTATCCTTTATAGCTTATCTTAGGATTTAAAAAGTCTATGCTCATTCCTAAAGAGTCGGGCATAAAATACTCAATCTGTTTCATTGCCAAAAAGCTCTTTTTATCAAGTCCTTCAGCATTTAAACTTGAATCGTTTATAATAAAGCCACAAACTTTGCAGGCTTGGCCAGGTGCCTTAACGGCATCGTATCCGCAAATCTCGCAAGTTTTTAAACCCGTAATAATTTTAATATTTTGATTATCTGTAGTTGATCCATTGGTCTCGGCATTTGGATGATTGTTTGGCCAAAACATAAAAACTATACCGCCACATACAATAATGGCTAGTAGGACTATAACTATTTTCTTCATTTAATTTCAAATGTAAATACAATGTTTTAGTCAAAACACGGTGGAAAAGAAAAGCCGTTTCAATTTAAATCGAAACGGCTCTTTAGGTTGTGTTTTAATGATTTTGATTATCCACCAAAATCGTCAAATGCAATATTCTCGTCAGGTACTCCAAGTGAATCTAGCATTTTGAAAACCGCATCATTCATCATCGGAGGCCCACATAAGTAGTATTCTATTTCTTCAGGCTCTTCGTGCTTACTTAAATAATTATCCTGCACTACTTGGTGAATAAAGCCAACATAGCCAGTCCAATTATCTTCTGGTAAAGGATCAGAAAGGGCAATGTTGTATTTAAAGTTAGGGAAATTCTCTTCAATTTCTCTGAAGTGCTCTGTGTAAAATAATTCTCTAACAGATCTACCGCCATACCAATATGAAACTTTTCTATCAGATTTCATGGTATGGAACAAATGGAAAATATGAGCTCTAAGCGGAGCCATTCCGGCACCACCACCTATGTATACCATTTCTTTATTGGTAGGCTTTATAAAAAACTCACCGTAAGGACCTGATACCATTACTTTATCACCTGGTTTACGTGTAAATACAAATGATGAACACATTCCTGGATTTACATCCATAAACCTGCCTGCAGCTCTATCCCAAGGTGGAGTAGCAATTCTAATATTTAGCATTACAATGTTACCTTCTGCAGGGTGGTTGGCCATTGAGTATGCTCTAAAAATGGGCTCATCTACTTTGGTAACTAAATCCCACATTTTAAAGTTGTCCCAGTCACCGCGATATTCGTTCTCAATATCCATATCGCTAAACTTATATTGGCCTTCAGGTACATCTATTTGAATGTAACCACCAGCTTCAAAGTCTAACTCCTCTCCTTCTGGCAGTTCTACTACAAACTCCTTAATAAAAGAAGCCACATTGTAGTTAGAAACCACTTCACATTCCCATTTTTTAATACCAAAAATTTCTTCTGGTACTTGAATTTTCATGTTGTCTCTAACCTTTACTTGGCAGGCAAGTCTCCAATGGTCGCTTTGCTCACCACGTGTTAAATGACCTTTTTCGGTAGGTAAAACATCGCCGCCACCTTCAAGCACTTGGCATTTGCACATGGCACATGTACCACCACCACCGCAGGCCGATGGAAGAAATACAGAGTTGCTACCTAAAACATTGAGCAAATTGGCTCCTGGTTTTACCGCTATATCTTTTTCACCATTAAGATTAATATTTACTTCGCCTTGTGGCACTAATTGCCTTTGGGCAAGAAACAGTATGGTAACCAATGTGAGTACAACACCTGCAATTGAGATGACACTCCACATGGTAGTTTGAGTAATTTCTAGAAAGAACATCTAATTCTCTTTTTTAAAGTTTAATTCCTGAAAAGCTCATAAATGCAATACCCATTAATCCAGTAATTATAAAGGTTATTCCTAATCCTTTAAGTGGTTTTGGAATATCTGAGTATTGAATTTTTTCTCTAATGGCGGCAATAGCAACAATTGCTAAAAACCATCCTATACCAGAACCCAATGAAAACGAAACTGTTTCAAGAAATGAATAATTTCTTTGGGCCATAAATAGGGAACCACCAAGTATAGAGCAGTTTACTGCAATTAGCGGTAAGAAAATACCTAAAGCACCATAAAGTGCAGGAGATACTTTTTCAACCACCATTTCAACCAACTGTACTGCAGATGCAATTACTGCTATGTACATAATGTATGAAAGGAAACTAAGATCTAACCCTTCAATAATTGCTCCTGGGTCAAGCAAATAGGTTTTAATTGCCCAGTTGAGCGGTGCGGTGATGAGTAATACAAATATTACTGCGGCACCTAGTCCTACGGCTGTTTTTACGTTTTTAGAAACAGCCAAATATGAGCACATACCTAAAAAGTATGCAAAAATCATATTGTCAATAAAAATCGATCTAATAAATAAATTGAATAATTCCATGACTGTTTCTTTTAATCTTCTTCGTAGTATTCGTTTTTAGAACGCTGTATCCAAATAATGATACCCACTGCAAACAGGGCTCCTGCAGGTACTACCATCAAGTTGTTGTTAACGTATATTGATTCAGGCAATATGGTAAATCCTAAAATTGAGCCAGAACCAAAAAGTTCACGCATGGCTGCAACTGCAATAAGAATAGCACCATAACCTAAGCCGTTACCAATTCCATCTAGTAATGAAGGCCATACTTTATTACCCATGGCAAATGCTTCAAGCCTACCCATAATAATGCAGTTGGTAATAATCAATCCAACAAATACAGATAGCTGCTTACTTACATCATATACATAAGCTTTTAAGAAAAGGTCAACTAGAATTACCATAGTTGCAACTACAGTAAGTTGAACAATAATTCTAATGCTTGATGGAATTGCATTTCTAAGCATTGAGATTAAAACATTTGATGCAGCAGTAACAAAAATTACCGCTAATGACATTACAAATGCAGGCTTAACCTGTGCTGTAACCGCTAATGCTGAACATATACCTAATACCTGTACGGTAATTGGGTTGTTCTCATTTAGTGGGTCAGATAGTAGTCTAAGGTTTTTCTTGGAGAAAAGCGGTTCGCTTTTCTTCACTTTTACGTCGGCTGTAGCAGTACTCATCTAGCTATTTTTTTGTTTGTTGAAATATGGTAAGTATTCAGCTAAGTCAGCTTTAAACATATCGTTTACTCCGTTACCAGTAATAGTGGCTCCACTAATTCCGTCAACTGAATATTCATTGAGTTGGTTGCCTTTTCCTTTTAAAATTGA
>JBMYOR010000277.1:0-4608 GCA_049599535.1 Bacteroidia bacterium
ACATTGCTGATAAGGTAAAGACTATTGATGGTTTGTTCTTTCCAAAGTTTTATCCCAAATTATCTTCAAAGCGCATAATCACCATGGATTGGCTAGATGGAATGCATCTTGGAGATTTCTTAAAAAGCAACCCGAGCCAAGAAGCTAAAAACAAGGCAGGGCAGTTGCTTTGGGATTTTTACAATTTTCAAGTCAATCATTTACAGCAGGTTCATGCCGACCCTCATCCAGGTAACTTTTTATTTACCAATAAAGGAGAAGTTGGTGTATTAGATTTCGGTTGTGTTAAAGAGTTTAGCTACGATTTTTATCGTTCTTTCTTTTCATTACTTTCTCATGATGTACTTAACGATGAAGAAAAAGTAATGCAAAAGTTTAAGGAGTTAAAGCTTATTTATGACGACGACAGCAATAAAGAAAGAGACTTTTTTCTTGAAAACATACGCAATTCGGTAGGGCTTATTGCTAAACCATTTAAATATGATGAGTTTGACTTTGGCGATAAATCCTATATCAAAGAGATTTATGAATATGGCGAGAAAATGAGCAAAGCGCCAGAGATTAGAAAAACCAAAAAGGCCCGTGGCCCTAAAGATGCACTCTTTATAAACAGAACACTTTTTGGCATGTATAACATGCTAGCCGAGCTAGAAGCCAAGGTTAAAGTGAACTGGGATTTTAAAATATAATTCACACTCGCTAGGAAGCGAGCGTGTGCATGATACAAAGCCGCTTGTTTCTAAACGAGTGGCAACTATGCTTTCTTTTCCAAAATGCTTTGATTGTTAATAAGAAGTTACTCGTACTTGCCTGCTCCGATTTATTAGGGAAACAAATGGCAGCATTTTCCAATCACA
The DNA here is from genome assembly GCA_049599535.1 of Bacteroidia bacterium. Lineage (GTDB taxonomy): Bacteria > Bacteroidota > Bacteroidia > CAILMK01 > JACPUW01 > JACPUW01. Next base: position 858 of record JBMYOR010000277.1, read on the forward strand.
ACTAAAAAGATTAGCAAGCAGAATAAACGTATTCCACACTCGCTTGGAAGCGAGCGTGATGGGTTGGGTAAGTAAAAAGCCGCTCGTTTCCAAACGAGTGGCAACTACGTTTCCTGTTCCAAAATATCCTTTAATGGATTTTGAGCACAGGCACTTGACCAATGCCAATGCTCAGGTTCAAGCACATAGCCAGCCTTTACCGGATTCATGTGAAGATATTCTTGACAATTATCGAATGCATCAGGCGTGTCGAGAACGAATGGTTTACTTGTTTTCTTCCAAACTGAAATTTCTTTGTTTTGCTTTTGGTACTTCGCGTAATATTTAAACAGCCTTAAAATCCATTCTCGTCTGCTTTCTTGTGTATTTGTTTTTAACTCTTTGCCGATATTGTTGGCTGTAAACTGTTTAAAGCTTTTAAAAACTTCAGGAAGTTTGCATTCGTCATGCTGGATGATTAAATGAAGGTGATTTGACATCACCACATAATCCCAAATTTTCAAACCTTGATTGTGGTGGCAAAACCTAAGGCTATCCAAGCAAATGTTTACGAATGACTCCCTTGTGAAAAGATCAACCCAACCTTGTAGGGTAAATGTTACAAAATAAGGGTGGTCGGTATTGGCCTTAAAGTGTTCTGACATAGCTAAGTTTCTGCTCAAAGAAAATAAATCTTAACGTATCCCACACTCGCTAGGAAGCGAGCGTGTATTACTATTGGCAGCTACGCTTCAATCAAACTCACGCCAGTCATTTCAACCGGCTGCTCAACTCCCATAATCTCAAGAACGGTTGGGGCAAGATCAGCAAGTTTGCCATCTTTTACTTTTTTGTAGTGCTTATCTGGGCTAATCAAAAAGAAAGGCACTGGGTTGGTAGTATGAGCAGTATTTGGGCTACCATCATCATTTACTTCGTAATCTGCGTTACCATGGTCAGCCGTTACAAGAAAAGTGTAACCATTTGCTAATCCATGTTCGACCACTCTTTTGCAAGCTGCATCTGCGGTTTCTACAGCTTTTATTACAGCACTAAAAACTCCAGTATGGCCCACCATATCGGCGTTTGCAAAGTTTAGCATTATAAAATTGGGTTGGTTGCTATCAATAAATGCGTTGGCTTTATCGGCAATCTCGTGGGCGCTCATTTCAGGAGCAAAATCGTAGGTAGCCACCTTTGGCGATTGAGCCATCAGGCGTTCTTCACCTTCAAAAGGGGTTTCTACTCCACCACTAAAAAAGAAGGTAACATGTGGGTATTTCTCCGTTTCAGCAATTCTTAATTGCGTTTTGCCATTGCTAGCCATTACTTCGCCCAAAGTATTCTTTAAATCAATAGAAGGGAACAGTACATCAACTCCCTTGTAGGTTGCATCGTATTCAGTTAGGGTTAGGTATTTAATGTCAATAGGTTTCATGCCCACATCATCAAAGCTTTCTTGGGTAAGTGCTCTTGTAATTTGTCGGCCACGGTCAGTTCTAAAATTAATGTTAATTACAACGTCACCTTCAGCTATCTGCCCAGCTGAACCGCAAACCGAATTAATTATTGGTTTAATAAATTCATCGGTTACGTCATTTTGGTATGAGGCTTTAATTGATTCGATCAAGTTATTGCTTTGTTCACCTTCACCATTTAACATGGCATCATAAGCCAATTTGATTCTGTCCCATTTAAAATCGCGGTCCATGGCATAATACCTACCTACAATAGAAGCTACTTGACCCACATTTTTAGTCATGAAATCTTCTAGTTCTGCAATAAAACCTGCTCCGCTTTGTGGATCAGTATCCCTACCATCTGTAAAGGCATGCACATATACTTTCTCAAAACCTTTCTCAGCATAAAACTTCAACAAACCTTTTAAATGATTGATATGTGAGTGAATGCCACCGTCAGAAACCAATCCAATTAAGTGAATGCTTTTGTTATTTTCTTGTGCATAGGCTAGCGAGTTATTTAAAACAGGATTGTCATTAACTGTTCCTTCGTCAAAGGCCTTATTAATAAGAACAAGTTGTTGGTAAACAACTCTACCCGCGCCAATATTTAGGTGTCCTACTTCTGAGTTGCCCATTTGCCCATCAGGCAAGCCAACAAACTCGCCACAGGTCATTAATTCGCTGTTTGGGTAATCCTTATATAGTGAATCAACAAATGGAGTTTTTGCTGCCATTACAGCATTTACTTTATCATCTTTTGGTCCATGGCCCCAGCCATCAAGTACAATCAAACAAACTTTATCGCTATTCATATAACAAAAATAAGAAGCTACAAACGCTGATGAATGATGGATAACAGAAGGTTAATTGTTAAAAGCCTATTAATTTCATTTAAAATGACCTTTAAATTTGAAGCATATGAAAACTATTATTAGATTATTGTCAGTTACGGCACTATTAGGGGTATTGTCATTTTCTATTAAACAGGTTGACTATAAGCCGTTTGAAATCGCTTTAAAAACATCAAATGCAAAGGGACTGGCTCAATTTTTTGATGAGCAAATTGAATTGAGCATACTTGGTGGAGAGTTTAATATTCAAAATAGTTATAGCAGAAGCCAAGCTCAAACTATTTTAGAGAATTTTTTTAGCGAAAACGATGTAAAAACTTTTGAGACCAAACACAGTGGTCAATCAACCTGGAGTAAATATATAATTGGCTACTTGCAAACCGAAGATGAAAAATATAGAGGGTTAATTAGGTATTTAAATTCTGATGGAAAATTAACCATACAGGAACTTGAGCTAACATTAGAAAATGAATAGTTTGAATTATTTAGAAAAATATAAAGATGAAATAATAGAGCATTTGCAATTTGCTTTAAGAGAAGATTTGCGAGATGGTGATCACACCACGCTGTCAACCGTGGCGCCCAAAACTATAGGCAAAGCCAACCTGGTGAGCAAAGATTCAGGTATATGGGCGGGCAATGAATTAGTGAAAATGGTAATTGATAATTTTTTTAATGATGTAAAATATCATTTTAATAAAAAAGACGGTGATGAGCTAAAAAATGGTGAAGTTATATATGAGCTTGAAGGTAGCACTGCTCAAATATTAAGCTCAGAGCGATTAATATTAAACCTTGTACAACACCTTAGCGGAGTGGCTAGTTACACACATAAAATGGCAAGTGTAATTAAAGATTTGAATACAAAATTGCTCGATACTCGAAAAACGACACCCGGCCTGAGGATACTTGAAAAATGGGCAGTAAAAATAGGTGGTGGTGCTAATCACAGAATGGGGTTGTATGATATGATAATGATTAAAGATAATCATATTGACCAATGCGGTTCAATAACATTGGCCGTAAATAGAGTGGTTGACTATTTAAAACAGAAAAACTTAGACCTTAAAATAGAAGTGGAGACCCGTAATATATGTCATGTTGAAGAAGTGATGAAACTCGATAGGGTAAACTGGGTAATGCTCGATAATTTTACACCAGCGCAAATAGAACAAGCACTTGAAATAATAGATAAAAAGAAAATTACCGAAGCATCAGGTGGAATTAATATAAATAACATAAGGTCTTACGCCGAGACAGGTGTTGATTTTATTTCATCAGGTTCGTTAACCCAGCGAGCAGGGGCACTTGATTTGAGTTTAAAAATTGCTTAGTTAAAGTTTTTGCATTAAATGCTTGTAAAGATTTAGCATAGATTCAATATCAGCCTTGTGAACTTTCTCAAGTGGTGAGTGTACATTGCTTTCAGGGGCACCAATAAAGCACCAATCAATGGGG
>JBMYOR010000278.1:0-4587 GCA_049599535.1 Bacteroidia bacterium
CAAGCGGAAAAATTTTCAGCTTTGCAAATAAAAAGTTGGTTTTACCCAACTTTAATTTCAGGGAAATCTCAAACATTGTTTAATTGGGGTCTATTGAGAATTTTTGTGGACCAAAATGGATTTTTAAGCGCTTTTAGAAAAGCTGATGCGGCTTTTATTGCAGCATATAGAAAATCAACGAGCGATATTGAATTTGAGATAATTACCGAATATGAAGCAAAGCCTAATTTAAACGGTAAAACACTAATTATAGTAGATACAATGTGCGCTACGGCCCGAAGCTTTTTGGCTTGTTATGAAAAATTAACGCAAGGCTTTGAACCAAAAAAGGTGATTTTTGCTTCTGTTTTTGCGTCAAAAACAGGCATTGAAACAATAAGCAGCAAAATACCGCAAATTGTTCACTATACTTGCGTGGTAGATGATGAGCTTAATGCAAAATCATACATAGTACCAGGTTTGGGCGATGCAGGTGACTTGGCGTTTGGAAACAAGATTTAAAAACGCTCTTTGGACGATCTGGTGAACATAATGATAGCAATGGCGCTTAGTACTACCAAGTACTTGGCAGGTATTGCTGTGGCAATAATTAATTTAGGTAAAAGCGATAATGTTTTGGCTTATTTTGTTTCGACCATAGGTGGTGGAATGATAGGTGTTGTTGCCTATGATTTGCTTTTAATGGAAGTGCTCTACTTCATTAAAAAGAAAAGAGGCATTGACCCCACAAAATTTAGAGTTAACCGCAAAATGAGAAGGCTTGTAACTTTTAGAAGAAAGTTTGGGCTTTATGGAATTGCGCTTTTAACCCCTATTTTACTTCAAGTGCCCGTGGGTACTATTTTGGCAGGCACAATTGAGCAAAACTCTAAAAAGGTATTTTTATACATGTTTGTTTCGTTTACCCTGTATACTACCGTGTTTTATTTGTTATATACCCTTTTAGGTATCAACCCCAACGATGTTTTGCAAAAGCTGCAATTTTGGAAATAACCTACCTTACCAAAGTAATAGACCCCGTTCTGGTTTCATCATTTTTTTCAAATAGATAGAAATAAGTTCCACTATTTACGGCCTTTAACCTGCGGTTTAATCCTTTCCAAATTATTGGTTCGTTTTCTAGTTTTAGTACCAATATTCCCCATCTATCATAAATGTAAAAAGCAAATTCATCGCAATTTAGGTCAAGGCTATCAATTCTAAATTCATCATTTTTCTCATCGCCATTTGGTGTAAATATGCTCGGAATTAAAAGCTCTTCAAGTTTTTGAATATTATAGCTTGCATAATCAATTGCAGTATCGGCACAAGGGGTATTTGCATTGGTAATTAGTTTTATTTCAAAGCGCTTATCAGGTTCAGGCAAACTAGTGGTAACAGTTGCTTCGGTGCTTAAGTTATTGTTGTTAATGTACCAATTATGGCTACTTGCGTCAGTTGAAGTACTATAAAATTCTGCATTACCGCTGCACGAATCAAGTAAACTGGTAAACGATGCATTTTGTACAATTTGTGCGTTCACCGAGCTAAATACAGAATCTATACAACCATTGGTATCGGTAATTACAAGTAAGATTTTATGGTTTAGGGTATCGTTAAATTTGTACCCAATAGTTTGATTTGTACCTTTTAAGGCATTGTCAATAAACCAATTAAATGTGCCTGAACTAGCATTGGCTTTAAAGTTGAAGTACGATTGGCAATATTCATTTTCAACCTTAAAACTTGCATTGGCTGCGGGGCTAATGTTTAGAGTTCGAGAAAAAGTATCGGCACAATTGGCATCGTTTTCGTCAATTATTAATGTAATGGTAAATGCCCCCGCCCCGGTGTATTTAACGGTTGAATCATTTATTAATTCATAATCGTTTAAGGGAGCGCCATAATTCCATTTAATAGTATTAGCGCTTTTTGATGAGTTTGTGAGTACAACCATGCTACTGCAAGGCACTACTTTGGCGGTAAATTCAGCATATTTAATCAAATCAATAATAGCAGTATCAGTTACAGTATCGGCACAGGCCGAAAAAGGATTGGCAATTAAATTGATGAAATAGGTTCCTGTATCGGCGTAAACAAATTCAGGATTTTGAGCCGTACTTTTTTGATTGTTGGTAGTCCATTTAAAAGTGTTGGTAAAAGTTGAATTATTTATTAAGCTCACTTTAGATAAACAAGAATCAGTAAGCAATTCAAAATCTGCCTTTGGCAAATCGTTAAGAGTAATAAACCTAATGGATGTATCGGGGCAGGCCGAAAAAGGATCGGCAATTAATTTGAGTTCGTAGGTTCCCGCTTTTTCTACATTCCAATTGAGCAATTCTGTTTTTAAGGTGTCGGAATAAACCCATTTAAAACCACTATAATAATTGCTTTCATTTTTAGCCATTAAATTAAAATTGCAGCTGTCAATGTTTAATGTAAAACGTGCTTTTCTATTTACGTTTTCTACCTTAATGGTTTTGTAAACACTATCTACACATGGTTTGTCGGGGTTAATTATAAGCTTTACATCAAACGCACCAGTATCGCTAAAGTAATGCCCAGGGGCATTGTCAGATCCAAATTTGCCAGGCTCAAACTCCCATAGCCAACTTACGGCATTGTCACTATTGTCAAAAAAATTAACATACGGTTCGCAGCTATCTACCAAATATTTAAAATCAGCCCCAGAGTCGTCAATTTTCAGGTATGTTGTAACCGAATCGGCACAAGCGGTTCCTTCATCAACAATAAACATTACATTGTATTGTCCGGTATCGGCGTATTTGTGGCTGGCATTTTCAAGGTTACTTTGGTTACCATCGCCAAATTTCCATTTAAAGGTATTGCCAAACTGGCTCTCATTTTTAAAATCATAGCTCCAACCACAATCATCGGGTAGGTAGTTAATGGCTATTTTAGGATCATTATAAACTTTAATGGTTTTTTCAAGAGTATCCTTGCCAGGGCATGATAATACGTTGCCAACTATCAATTTTATGGTAAAGGTGCCCGTATCGGCAAATTTATGAGTTGGGCTTATGCTATTTGTTGTTGTGCCATCACCAAAATCCCAATAGTAATCTATGGCATTTATACTATAATCTTTAGGGTTTATAGTTTCGCCAATGCAAATGCTTCCAACATCAAAATCAGCATATAAAACAGGGGCATCAAAATTGAGTTTAAAAATGGCATTATTGCATAAGTTGCCCGTAGTAGCAGCATTAACTTCGCTGTACGCACCTTTGGTTACCGGAAAATCAGAAGCCCCAGCCCCGCAACCTGCACAAACCGACTGATAAACCACCCCAGATCTATCATATCTGCTTGTGCCACCATCTACATGCTCATCAGATTTGCTTCCACCAAAATACGATCCGTAAATAATGGTATCCATATTTGCCGAAAATACTGCTAAGTAAAAGTCGGAGCTGTCAGACACTTTTTTCAAAGCATCATTTGTAACTACTAAATCGGTTGTTCTGCCTTTAAAACTAAAATTTGCACCACCGCCCCAGCCAGTAAAATAAATGCGTTCACATTGGTCTACCAAAAAGGCACTAGGCGACAAATCAGGGTTATTTCTACCCGAACCAAAAACACTTGAAAAGTATAAGGTGTCTAAGTTATTATCCATTTTGGCAATAAACTGCTTGCCCTCTGCTTGGTTAAATTTTGTATTTAAAATGGGGAAACTGTCAGACCGTGTTTGTCCGGTAATATATACTTCATTTTGATCTGAAACTTGTAACAAGTAAGCTTGATCATATTTAGGTGTACCAAAATAAGTGCCAGCCAATAGGCTATCGAGATTGTTATTAAATTTTGCTACAAAACCATCAGCAATGCCACCAACAAAAGTGTCAATAACGGCATTTTTTAAAAACGGAAATCCAGCGCTCTGTGTTCCGCCACAGATAAATACATTATGATCACGGTCAAGCGCAATACCATAGGCAGCATCGTTTTGCAATCCACCCAAATAAGTTGATGCCAATAAATCGCTTAAGTCAGGTTTCATTTTAATCACAATGGCATCATGTTTACCATTGCGTGTTTTTTGATGCGATTTAGTTTTAATCGGAAAATCATCGCTTTGAGTTACCGTGCTGATGTAAATGTTGTCTTTTTCGTCAACAATTACTTCGCCTCGGTACAAGTCTCCATAGTTCCAACCCAATTCACTTGAATTTGAATATTTACCTGAAAAAATACCCTGTTGCCCATTTAAGCCATCTTTGCTGCTTCCACCTAAATAAGTGCAGTTTAACATATTGGCTCCATTTTTAGATAAATGGGCAATAAAAATATCATAGCGCCCATTAAACGATGTATCGTAAGCACTTATAGTGGTAGGAAAATCATCAGAACCTGTATTGCCAAATACTATAAGCTCTTGATTACTGTTTACCACCATGCTATGTGGGTCTTCATTGTGGCTACCACCTAAGTAGGTAGCCCACAGTAGTTTAGTTCCGTCGTCTGAGTATTTTAAAATACCAATATCTCTTTCAATATCACCACTTAATTTACTAAAATCAATTTCATGTTCCCATTCATATTCATAATTAAGATTTTCTTTTGGTTTTTCTGGTGGTGATG
>JBMYOR010000279.1:0-4579 GCA_049599535.1 Bacteroidia bacterium
AGTTCTATATTATGCGCCTATGCCTAATCTTCTAAAAGCAGAAACAGTTAAATTGCCATCTACTGCTTTCAACATCTTTTCTACAGTAACAGATGAATCTTTTACAAAAGGTTGGCTTAGTAAAGTATTCTCTTTAAAAAACTTGCCTAATTTACCTTGTGCAATTTTTTCGATCATATGCTCAGGCTTACCTTCAGCTTTAATCTGCTCTTTAGCAATTTCTAGCTCTCGGTCAATAGCATCTTGAGCAACACCACTTTTGTCAACTGCCATAGGGTTCATAGCAGCAATTTGCATGGCGGCATCTTTACCTGCATTGCTTGCAGCTTCGCCACCAACAGTAAGAGCCACTAAAACACCAATTTTATTGCCAGCGTGTATGTACGAAACAACGTTTTCGGCTTCAAGGCTAGCATAGTTGCTTATCTCAAGCTTTTCTCCAATTTTAGCCATATTGTCAAGCAATACTTCCTTAATTGTAGATCCGTCTAATTCACAAGCTAATAAAGATTCTTTATCAGCCGGAAATTTATTCATTGCAACATTTGCAAACTTTTCGGCAAGCGCTACAAAATCAGCGTTTTTGGCAACAAAGTCAGTTTCGCAGTTAAGTTCAACTACTACACCTTTTTTGTTGTCATCAGATGTAAGTGCTATTACAACACCTTCATTTGATTCACGGTCAGCTCTTTTATCAGAGATTTTTTGACCTTTTTTGCGCAAATAATCAATTGCAGCTTGCATGTCGCCATCGTTCTCTTGCAGGGCCTTTTTACAGTCCATCATTCCTGCGCCAGTGGCTTTTCTAAGTTCGTTTACCTGACTTGCGGTTATAGCCATTTGTTTATTTCTTAAAAGTTAGAAATTACTCTTTTTCGGCTCCAGCTTCAGCTTTAGCTTCTTTTTCTTTTTTCTTAGCTTCTTGCTTGGCTTTAGCCTCATCTTTGGCACGTTTGCGTTCATCTAAACCTTCGGCAATAGATTCTCGCAAAGTGTTAGTGATTAATTCAATTGATTTTGTTGAATCATCATTTGAAGGAATAGCGTAGTCTACCATTCTAGGATTAGAGTTGGTATCAACCATTCCGAAAGAGGTAAGGTTAAGTTTATGAGATTCAGAAACAGCAATGTGCTCTTTCTTAATATCAATTATAAACAAACCAGCTGGTATACGGGTTAAATCAGATATACCACCCAATACACGGGTTAGTTTGTCTCGCTCACGCGTTAAAATTAATCTCTCTCTTTTAGCCATGTTTTTAAAAGTACCATCGAGCTCCATTTTATCAATGGTTTGCATCTTTTTAATACTTTTTCTAACTGTGGCAAAGTTGGTAAGCATACCACCTAACCAACGCTCAGTAACATACGGCATGTTTACACTATTTGCCGCTTCAATTACTATGTCTTTAGCTTGTTTCTTGGTAGCAACAAACAAGATTTTTCTACCGGATTTGGCGATATTCTTGATCGCACCACAGGCTTCGTCCATCTTTTTCATGGATTTGTAAAGATCGATAACGTGAATACCGTTCTTTTCCATGAAAATGTAGGGCGCCATATTTGGATCCCACTTTGATTTTAAATGACCAAAGTGTACGCCTGCATCCAGCAACTGTTCTAAAGTTACTTTTGACATTATACTATTATAATTATTAACGTTTTGAGAACTGGAAGTTCTTACGAGCTTTCTTCTGTCCTGGTTTCTTTCTTTCAACCATTCTAGGGTCACGCGTCATAAATCCTTCTGCTTTTAAAGCAGGTTTGTGTTCGGCATCAATTTTTACCAAAGCTCTTGATATAGCCAGTCTAACGGCTTCAGATTGACCTTTAAAACCACCGCCGTAAACATTTACTTTTACGTCAAATTGGCCAGAAGTTTCAGTTTTTTCAAATGGCATATATACATTTCGGTATATATTATCCATGCAAAAAAATACTTCAGGGGTTTTACCGTTCACTACAATTTTCCCTTCACCTTGAGACAGGTATACACGGGCAACTGATTTCTTTCTTCTACCTACGGCATTTATGTAATCCATAAAAACGAATTGATTAGATTTCTAAAGTTTTAGGTTTTTGTGCAGCATGCGGATGATCAGTGCCTTCAAATAACAAAAGATTTTTTAGCGCAACATCTTGCAACTTGTTTTTGGGCAACATTCCTTTAACGGCGTTGTACAAAATTTGTGTTGGCTTTTTGCTCATTAAATCTTTGGCCTTAGTAATTTTTTGCCCACCAGGATACCCACTGTAGGTTTGATATTCCTTGTCATTAAGTTTATTTCCGCTAAACTTAACCTTTCCGGCGTTCAATACAATTACTTTATCTCCGCAGTCTACGTGTGGTGTAAAGCTCGCTTTGTGCTTACCTCTTATCACCATGGCTAATCTCGATGCAATTCTTCCAACAGTTTGGTTTTCTGCATCAATAATGTGCCAATTCTTAACTACTGTCTGCTTATTAGCCGACTTGGTTTTATAACTTAAAGTGTCCATTTACTACTCTTTTTCGCGTACTTTCCGAAAAATGGAGTGCAAAGATATATCTTTTACCATTTCGGACTAATGAAAAATAGAAATTTCTAAAACCTTACATCTTAAAGGTTTCCATAAACTTGGTGGTAAAGTTACCTGCTCTAAAGTCAGGATCTTTCATAATCTTTAATTGAAGCGGTATTGTGGTCTTTACTCCATCAATAACAAACTCTTCAAGGCACCTTTCCATTCTAGTAAGTGCCTCTTCTCTAGTATTGGCACTTACAATTAACTTAGCAATCATTGAGTCATAATTGGGTGGTATGCGGTATCCGGCATACACGTGTGTATCAACCCTTACACCATGGCCGCCTGGCTTGTGTAGGTCTTTAATAACTCCTGGGCTTGGCATAAAGTTATTATCAGGGTCTTCAGCATTTATTCTACACTCAATGGCGTGCTTTTTAGGAGCATAATCTTTGCCCGATATTGCTATACCTGCGGCAACTTTAATTTGCTCTCTAATTAAATCATAATTTATTACCTCTTCAGTTACCGGATGCTCTACTTGTATACGGGTATTCATTTCCATAAAGTAGAAATTTCGGTCTTTATCAACTAAAAATTCAACAGTACCAACTCCTTCGTAGTTAACTGCTTTGGCAACATTTTTAGCGGCTTCGCCCATTTTGATTCTCAACTCATCAGTCATAAAAGGAGAAGGGCACTCCTCAATAAGCTTTTGATGTCGGCGTTGTACCGAGCAATCTCGTTCGCTTAAGTGGCTAACGTTACCATATTGGTCAGCAATAATCTGAATTTCAATATGGCGTGGTTCTACTACAAATTTTTCGAGATAAATGTCATCATTACCAAATGCAGCAGCAGATTCTTGTTTAGCGCTATCCCAAGCGGCTTCAAATTCATCAGCTGATTTAATAATACGCATACCCCTTCCGCCGCCTCCGGCAGATGCTTTTATAATTACCGGGTAGCCAATGTCTTCAGATAATTTAATACCCGTGGCAAAATCAGGCAAAAGCCCTTCAGATCCGGGTACGGCAGGCACACCAGCGGCTTTTACAGTATCTTTAGCCACCGATTTGTCTCCCATTCGGGTAATCATTTCAGGTGTCGGACCAATAAATTTTATTCCGTTAAGCCTACAGGTTTCGGCAAATTTTGCGTTTTCTGACAAAAAACCATAACCAGGGTGTATAGCGTCGGCATTAGTTATTTCAGCCGCAGCAATTATATTGGGTATGTTTAAGTAAGACTGTGCACTTGGGGCAGGGCCAATACAAACAGCTTCATCAGCAAATCGTACGTGCAAACTGTCGGCATCGGCTTTAGAATAAACCGCCACCGATTTAATCCCCATTTCTTTACAAGTTCTTATAACCCTAAGGGCAATTTCGCCCCTATTGGCAATTAATATCTTCTTAAACATGTAATTTCTTTTTATTCAACAATAAACAGTGGTTGATCATACTCTACTGGTGTGGTATCATCAACAAGTACTTTAACAATTGTGCCTGACGCGTCAGATTCAATTTCGTTGAAAAGTTTCATGGCTTCAATAATGCAAACCACCTGTCCTTTTTCAACTCGGTCACCCACTTTTACAAAGGCATCTTTATCAGGGCCTGGGCTTCTGTAAAAAGTACCAATCATAGGTGCTTTTATTTCTACACCGTTAGTTTCAGGTGCTGCAGGTTGGCTTGTGGCAGCAGGTGTAGCTGTGTTGTCAGCGGTAGGTGCCGGAGCAGCTGCAGGTGCAGGCACAGCGGCTTGTGCTGATGGCATTAAACCCGGTTGTGCATAGATTACCTGTGGAGAGTTTTCGGTTTCCTTGCTTTTGGCTTTAATGTTAATCTTAAAATTGCCTTTTTCTAGCTCTACTTCTTCAACGCCAGATTTTGCAACAAACTTAATTAGATCTTGTATCTGCTTGAGCTCCATATATTTACTTTTTAACTCGCTCCATGTAGGAGTTGGTTCGAGTGTCAATTTTAATGAAATCACCTGTATTGATGAACAATGGTACCTTAATTTCTGCGCCAGTTTCTATTGTAGCTGGTTTCAAAGTGTTGGTAGCAGT
>JBMYOR010000280.1:0-4566 GCA_049599535.1 Bacteroidia bacterium
TCAGTATCAATACTTTCTACCTTAATTGTTGCAGTAAATTTTGAATTTGAAAGGCTGTTTTTATCAAAAACAATACTGCCGGTAATGTTTGTAAATTTTCCGTCAACATCTAATCCTGCATTAGTTATAGTAAAGCTTACGGTACTTTTATTGGCACTTATGCTGCCATTTTGAGCATAAAGTGGTAGGGCTACTAAAAGACTAATAATTAATAATAAATTTTTCATTTTTGTTTAGTTAGGTTGATTATAGTTTAAGGCTTATAGCCGCAAAGGGGTATTGTATTTTATTTCTAAATCGAGTATTGCCGTCATGGCCCGCAATTGCGCTTGTATATTCTGAAAAAAACATTGAAACACCAGCCCTTAATCCTAAATATTCAGTAATACTATATTTAATAAAAAACTCAGAGTTTAAAGTGCCAATATCATTATCGCCCACCAAAAGTAGGTTTGCACTTGTTGGCTTAGCATTTGTTGTGGTTTGAGTAGCGCCACTCGGATCGTCTACCCATTGTTTTAATGTTATATCTTTTTGTGATCCAAAGCTAAAACCAACGGCATCAATATTAAAACCTACCATTATTTTGTTTGATACGCTAAACCCTAAATTTACCATTGCGCTAAGGCTATTGGTGTTTACGTTGTTAATATTTACACTGTCAATTAAGCCTTCAGCAGTGTATTTAAACGGAGCTGTAATGTAAGTTTGGTTGCTGGCGCTGTGTAGGTTAAACCTTAGTCCATAACCTAAGTGCAACTTTTGCGCTAATAATGTGTGGTTTCTGGTTAGAGACAGAGCACCTACAAAAGTTTTACTACCCGTACCAACTGAAACATCGGCATTGTAATATGAGGTTTGTGCTATAAGCGCATTACTACTTAACAATAAAGTAAAAGCCAAGGCCATTATTTTGATTTGCATGTAATTTGTTTTGATTGATTTACTGATTTACAAATCGGCTTAAAAAATAGTTCTCGCGGCTTTTAGTTTTTAATTTTCACAGTTTATAATCCAAGTGTTTTTTTAGGCAAAAAGGTTTAATTTCATAATAATAAATGCTGCACTTAAACATATCGACGAAATTTTATTCATGCTCATAGTATTTTTAAAATTGGCAGAGCTGGGGTTTTTAAAGCACTTAACTGCCCATTTGCTAAAAAACCATAGAATAGGGAAAGTGGCTACTAAAAAAATTATTATGTTTTGATGTTGTTGGCTTTCAAAAAATGTGAACATCATAAGGCCGGTAGCAAGTAAAAATACTGCTCCTGAAAAAATAAAAGTGCCCTTAATTCCTAAAAGTAAGCTCAGGGTTTTGTCGCCGCGTTTTGTGTCTTCGTTATGCTGGTATATTTGGGTAATAGGGTATGAGCCCATTAAAAAAAGTGTACTTGTAATAGCCATTAGCACTGTTTGAGTATTCCAAATTAAAAATTGGCTAAGACCAAGGTTAATTAATATATAAACAAATGAACCCTGAAAAATGGTAACTACTAGTGTGCTTAAAATAGGATATTTTTTTAGTCGAATTTTATCCCAACTATAGGCTTTTGAAACCATAAGGTAAATGAAGATGCAAAGCGCAAACTCTAAGCTTATAAATAGTGATAATGCAATTGATAAAATGTCAAAAATCACCACTAAATAAAATAATTCGATATTTACTTTGGGTGGTTTTTCTAGTCCGCCAATGGCTTCTTCATCTTTATCAAAGTATGAGTTATAGCCATTGCTAGCTGGATATACTAGTACGTGCAGAATAAAAAATATTAACACTACGTTTTCCCAATTTTTAAATGCCTGATCTGCAGCAATTAGTGCAAACCAAAAAATTGGCATTAGAAAAATTGAGAATGGAATTCTCATGAGAACCAAAGCATTTGTAAATTTACCCATGAAAATTATTTTTTAGTTTTCGTGGAACATCACAACATTACAATTGTTTAGAAATTAATAAGCAGAAACCTGCGCAACAAGTTTGCGTTTCAAAATCTGACTTTTACACTATATGAGTTATATCACTTCAATTGGTACGGCGGTGCCAACCTATAAATACCGCCAAGAGGAGATTGCAAATTTTATGACAGAATACATACAGGGCGGCGCCAGAGTTGACCGTATGATCAAAATATTATATTCAAAATCAAAAATTAAAGAACGTTATAGTGTGGTGCCCGATTTTGCATTGCGCTACGCCAGTAAGCATCTTTTTAACGGCAAACAGCCAGCCTTAAGTAGGCGAATGCAATTATTTGGCGAAGAAGCCCCTGAGCTGGCCTTGCAAGCTGCTGTAAATGCAATGCATGATATAGAAGTTAAGTCTATTACGCATTTAATTACAGTTAGTTGTACGGGAATGTCGGCTCCTGGATTAGAAATTCAGTTGATGCAAAAGTTGGGCTTAAATGATGACGTAATTAGGTTGTCAGTAAATTTTATGGGTTGCTATGCTGCTTTTCATGCCTTGCGAATAGCTGATAGTTTGTGCAAATCTGAGCCCAATGCTCGTGTACTTATTGTTTCGGTTGAGTTGTGTTCAATTCACTTTTTAAAAGACGCTAGCGAAGATAATTTACGAGCAAACTCATTGTTCTCTGATGGGGCAGCAGCCGCTATTGTAAGCAACAGAACCAAAAGTGAAAACAAATGGGAGTTAAAGAAATTTTACAGCAGATTAATGCCAAAGGGATATAAAGATATGGCCTGGGAGATAGGTGACGATGCCTTTAAAATGAGGTTAACTTCATTTATTCCGGGCTTGGTTAAAGAAGGGGTAGGCCCGCTACTCGAAGGCTGCCTGGCTTCAGCTAGTTTGGTAAAAAGTGATATTGGCAAGTGGGCCATTCACCCAGGTGGTGTAAGAATATTAGATGCCGTGCAAGAAGTTATGGAGCTTGAAGATCATGAACTCGAAATTCCCAGGCATGTATTAGAAAATTATGGAAACATGTCGTCGCCCACCATACTGTTTGTTTTAAAAGAGCTTTGGGACAATCGAAATTTACAAGATGACGATATGATCTTTGCCGCAGGATTTGGTCCTGGCCTTACATTAGAGTCGTGCATTATTGAACAAACGGCCCCGCATTGATCAATTTGAGTGAGCGGTCAAGAGAAGAAGAGCTGCTTGACCAACCCGGTATTGCAGCAAAAGACCTTCATCAAAACTTACATGAGCTAGATGTGATCAATAGGTTACTTGGTGGTCATTTAGCAACACTTAAAGGAATCAAACAGATAATAAGAAGAAATAGGCAAAAAACATGGCGCATTATTGATCTGGGCTGCGGTGGGGGAGATTCGTTGAGAGCGGTGGCAAAGTGGGCCAAAAAAAAAGAGAATTAAAGTAGAACTTACCGGAGTTGACCTTTTGCCTGAAGCCATCAATTATGCCGAAAAGCATAGTGCTACTTACAACATCAATTACATTCAATCAGACTTTAAGACGCTTAAAACCGGAGAATACGATATTGCAATAAGTTCTTTGTTTTGCCACCATTTGTATGATAATGATTTAAAAGCCTTAATAGAAACAAAACTCAGGCTCGCCAATTTTGCGGTTATTAACGATCTTCACCGTCATTTTTTAGCTTATTACAGCATTAAATGGCTTACGGCCTTTTTTTCAAGATCACATTTGGTTAAACATGATGCATGCCTATCGGTGGCCCGTGGCTTTAAGCGTAATGACCTTAAAAAATTGCTGAACGGCTTCGATAATACAAGGTATAGTATTTCGTGGATTTGGGCCTTTAGGTGGTTGGTTGTGGCAATTAAAAAATGAATTAAGGGGATACAATTAAATTAGCCATTGCCATAAAGTAATTGTTTAATGTATATCATAAACTTGGCTTTCCATTTAATGCTGCCCTAAAACCTTATGTGACAGTTGAAAATATCCTGTTCAATTTATTGATTTACTTTATAACTAACCAATTCCCATTGTGCTGTTCCGTCAACCTTGTTGTAATTAACACGTTTAATTATTCCAACATTTTTAGCCCAATAATATCGTGATGGCCAACCATCCCAATCCCAACTTGCATCATCCTTAACATAAAAAACGGCCACATTATCATAGGTTTTGCCGCCGGCTTTTATGCCGTTTTGTAGGCCTTCGTAGGTGGTAACATCATAAGACTTCATTCCTTCTCTATCGGTAAAAAAACCAACTATTTGTCCTTCACTCCATACAAGCCTATCCAAAATCATTCTATGTTGATGACTCGTATCCACAAAGTTTAAGATGCCGCCGCAAGCCCGTAGGTTATGGTATATTTCAGTTCTAAAAAAACTGCTTGTCATGGCATAATTAACATATTGGCGTGTTACCTTCCAATGGTTTGGTTCTCCATCGGCACAGCGTACCGTGTCAAGCGTACTACTTGTTACCCTTACCGTATCATATACTGTTTTTCCGCGCTCGTTTTTTCCTTTATATACCCATTCGGTGCCTTCATCAAAATAAACATACCACAAAAACTCACCCATGTAGTAGGGCCCTAATTCACGGTCAACAATTGGAGTAATGGGTTCATCAGGCGTGCAGCTGTTTATTGCAGC
>JBMYOR010000281.1:0-4565 GCA_049599535.1 Bacteroidia bacterium
AGTAACCACATAATGCACATGGGCCCTTGTAGTTACCACGCCAGCCCCTTGCCTTAAAAAAGGTACTATTTTGCTATCACCTCTTCTGGTTGTTGCGGGTAAAGCAATAATTGGCTTGCCCCCTTGGCTAAGCGATGCAGCTCTAATAAAATCCATTTGACCACCTACTCCAGAGTACATTCTAGTTCCAATCGAATCGGCACATACCTGCCCTGTAATATCTACTTCAATTGCACTATTTATAGATGTTACCTTGGGGTTCTTTGATATTGTATGCGTATCGTTTACGTATTCAATGTCCAAAACACGCACAAATGGATTATCATTTACGTAATCGTATAGCTTACGAGTGCCCATTAAAAAGCCAGTAACAATTACATCTTTATGGCTTTTCTTTTTGTTGCCTACTACTACTCCTTTATCAATTAGATCAAGCAAACCATCACTAAACATTTCGGTATGTACACCCAAATCTTTATGCTGAGTTAGGTTTAAAAGAGCAGCATCAGGTATCGATCCTATACCCATTTGCAAAGTAGCTCCATCTTCAACCAATGATGCCACATTTTTACCAATTGCATGTTCAACATCGCTTAATTCGTGCGGTGGCATTAAAGGCAACTCCTCATCAACTTCAACAAAAGTGTCAAATTTGCTCATATGCACTAAACCATCTCCATGGGTTCGTGGCATTTTGGGGTTTACCTGAGCAATTACATGACTTGCCATTTCAATAGCAGCTCTTGTGGCTTCTACCGAAATTCCTAGAGAACAATATCCATGTTTATCGGGTGGCGAAACCTGAATTAGGGCTGTATCAATTTTGATTCTTCCTGAGCGCATAACCTTTGGTACTTCGCTCAAAAAAATGGGCACAAAATCTCCGCGGCCAGAATTTACACACTCCCTAATATTAGCTCCCATAAAAAAGGCCTTTACTTTAAATGTGTTTTCCATACCTGTCTTAGCATAAGGTGCGTCGCCTTCGGTATGTAATTGATAAATAGTAATATCGCTGAGCTCATCTTTACGCTCGCTCATGGCTTTTACTAGCACT
Source organism: Bacteroidia bacterium (assembly GCA_049599535.1). Lineage (GTDB taxonomy): Bacteria > Bacteroidota > Bacteroidia > CAILMK01 > JACPUW01 > JACPUW01. The sequence continues at coordinate 1,058 of JBMYOR010000281.1, forward strand.
TGTGGTGCGGCACCCGCCGAATGAATCCAAATATTTTCGCCGGGTTGAATAACCTTTACTGCCTCGCTTGGCGAAACTGAATTGTACATTTTATTTTTTATTTAATTTTATTATTCAATGAATAAATCCGCTGATTAGTGAATATGTATTTTAGCCAATACTGCTCATAAAGGGTAAACATCCCCAACTTACCAAAGATTGGTTTAAGAACTTGTTTACCCAATTTCTTACTTTAGTTTTAGCGTTGTTTATACTCGTATTTTATACTAAGTCTGCAAAAATGTAATTTAAATGCAAATGCCCACCTTTGGCAAGTAAATAACAATGACTATGCGCAGTTTTGCAATATTTTTTTCAATAATTTTTTTTCTCGCAACAGCCTGTAAAACCCAAAAACCAGCCAAAAGCAATGCTCCAATATTAATTAGTTACAGTAAAACGCCATGTTTTGGCAGTTGTGGCGTTTTTGATTTAACAATTTACCAAGATGGGAATGCCGAAATAAATAAAAAACGATTTATTGAACCTGTTGGGCAATTTAAAATCAACATTGGCAAAAAAGAGATTAACCAAATTAAAGACATCATTGCAGAAATAGATGCTTGTAAAATGGACTCGATTTACGGTGCCAACGTTTCTGATTTACCATCAACAATAATTACCCTTAAATGCGAAAAATCGTACAAAACGGTGATTGCAATAATGGGATACCCAAAAAAACTGGATATTTTAAACAGAAAAATGATGGACATTGTAAAACTAAAAGAATGGGAACCCGTGGTATTTGATTAACATCTATCTGTAAATCTGACACATACACCACATTATTTGTAGGTTATATCACCTACATATTTTACTTTTACGATGATTTCTAAGAGATAAATTGCAGTTTAAAAACAAAATATTATCCATTTGGGCACTTACAGGCCTTTTTGTATCTGTATTTAATGATTCAGTATCACAAACTTTGGTTGCTCAAGACCAAGATTTAAGCTCGTTTATTTCTCGAGATCCAATTTCAAATCAACTTTCGCTTATTGAATTAACCAGCAGGATTGATAAACAAGGATCTAAGCAGGTTTTCCTAAAAAGCAATTCTGTATTTGAAAGCACCGATAATGACGAAACAAGCATTATTGCGGCTATTTATTTAAATGGGTTTAAGAAAAATTTAGGTCTAAAAAACACTTCTCAATCCTTTAGTTACTCTAATGAGCTTGTAAGTAATTTTGGTAGCAAGCATGTAGCTTTTAAGCAGCAGTTAAATGGAATACCCGTTTATGGTTCTGAAATTAAAGTACATTTTAACCCTGATGGCAAGTTTAAAGCATTAAGTGGTCATTTAAACACCTTTAATAGCCCAATTAAAACAGCATCAATATCAATAAATAAGGCTATTGATATTGCCGTTTCAGATGTAAAAACCAAAACAAAAGCTTACCATTTAAGTAGCATTCAAAAAGCAATGTTAAAATATGATGGCCCAAGCGGCGAGTTGTATTTTTTACCCAACAACAACCAACTTACACTAAGTTACAGAATCACCTATTGTCCAAATTTTCATGAAACATGGGAAATTTTCGTATCGGCTGAAGATGGTTCGATAATTTATTCAAAAGAACTTACTTGCTACATTGACGGACCGAAGACAACAAACAAAGGCACTTCTCTTGACAATGAAAATGAAAAAATTGGCACCTATAAAAAAGGTGAGAAGTACTATTTGATTGATGCTGGTAAACCCATGTTTAGTGATGCCACAAGCGTAATACCGCAAAACCCAAAAGGCGTCATTCAAACCTATAATGCCAATAATTTAACAAGAGACGAGCTTGAGAATGCATTTATACCTGAATCAGATGTGAACGAATTTGGCAAAGTATTTACCGAGCGGTCTTGTGTTTCAGCCCAGGTAAACGCTTCAAATTATTACGATAAGCTAGCAGGCTCCCCATTTAATTACAACTCGTACGACAATGACGGCAGCAACATAACCATGTATACCAACATGAGTTCTCCTACAAACCCTTTTATTGGCTGGGACAATGCAAGTTGGAATGGTAGAGTTGCACTTTTTGGCAAAGGTTATAACATTTACAAATCACCTTTATCAAAAGGATTAGATATAGTGGCGCATGAGCTAACACATGGTTTAATTGAACATAGTACAAACATTAGGCAAGGTTCAGGTGCCGAAAACGCTGCGCTACAAGAAGCCATTTGCGATATAATGGCCATTATAATAGATGGAAACTATACCATAGGAGAAAACTCTAATGTAAACGATAGATACCGACTTAGTGGATTAGTAAGAAATCCAATTGACCCACACAACGGACTTGTAGACGCAGGAAACTGGGAGTCGAACCAAATAAATGGCTACTCGGCCAATCATGTAAACGAGTTTGCAAATAATGAGCGTGCTGCCCATTTTAATTCAACCATATTATCACATGCTTTTTACTTGCTAGCGGTTGAAGGTAATAAGCATGGCGAAGGAATTGGCATTAATGTAGCCCAAGAGTTGTTTTTTGATGTAGTTACAAATTATTTAACCGCAAGTGCAGATTTTATTGACTTTAAAGATGCAATGCTTTTAGCAGTTGATATAAGGTTTGGGGCTGGTAGTGGTTATTATAATGTTATAAAAGAGGCTTTTAACACTGTAGGACTTACAACAAATGATCAAGTTTTAACCATTGATGATTTACCCGCAATAATTGGCGAAAATTATGTTTTAAGCAATATTTCATCAAACAATAAATCAGATGTATTAAGCCTTTATAAAATGGCTGAACTAAGCGAAGATGAAAGGTTAAATGAAACATCGATTTCGCTTAAAGCAAATGCCAGTGTTACAGATAATGGCGAAATGATTTATACCGTTGATCAAAGCTCTGAAATCGTTAGAATTAAATACGGAGATAAAATAAAAATATCGAGGCTAACTGATTCTTTAGGCATTGGCTATAAATCAGTGGCAGTGAGTAAGTATAATGAGAGGTTAGCACTTGTAAAACTTGAGCTTGACACCTCTATTCACATTTATGATATTGAAAAGGGCACTTTTAAAAAATTTCCAATAAGGCTCAAAACCAAAGTGCAACATCAAAACGAGTTTTATGACCTAATACCAATTGAAGTGGGTTCAATGGAATGGGATTACTTTGGCACCAAAGTGATTTTTGATTATAAGAACAGATTTGTAGATAAAAATGGTGAAGTACATTTTTTGTGGAACATTGCTGAAATAAATGTATGGGACTCAAGTAGAAGCAACTTTGCAAGTGGTAATGCACATGCGTTTTACAGTCAAATTAGTAGCGATATTGATATACGGTATCCTTCTTTTGCAAAAAATACTACTAGCTTGTTTGTGCATGATATTTATGATAATAAACGCAAACAAAATACCGTAATGGCCTGGAGCATTAATAGCTCGGGAATTAAGAGTACTGAGATTTTAAAAACTAAAACTTACGCTCATGCATCATACACAAACACTGAC
>JBMYOR010000282.1:0-4513 GCA_049599535.1 Bacteroidia bacterium
AGAAGTTGATTTAAGGGGTAGTATTAGTTTAGCTTGGACCAGTTTTAAGGAAGGTATTATTGATCAAGAAGATGGGGTAAACGTGGCAATTCATGAATTTGCCCATGCCATTTATTTTGAAAATTTCATTAAAAACAAGCACTATTTATTTATTAATCCCAAACTGCTACAAGAGTGGAATAAATTGGCCGAACTAGAAATTCCAAAAATGAAACTCAACCCTAATCACTTTATTAGGCACTATGGCAGTACTAATTTGCACGAATTTTTTGCTGTATCAACCGAGCACTTTTTTGAACAGCCCATTCAGTTTAAAAATGAACATGCCGAGCTTTACTATTTAATGGCAAAAATTTACAACCAAGACCCCGCAAAGCAACTTAGAAGTCACTCTTAAAGTGAAACTCAATTTCGGGGAAATTTTGTTGCTCCATGTTTAATCTAAACTGCGAATTGGCCATATAAACGTCTCTATTATGTTTATCTTTTGACATAAACTGGGCGTTTACAATTTTAAACTCCTTGAGCTTTTCTTCATTATCACTAGTAATCCAACAGGCTTTAAACATCGAAAGTGGCTCCCAAATACAGGTAGCACCGTACTCATGTTTTAACCTATATTCAATTACTTCGAATTGTAGTTGCCCTACAGTACCAATTATTTTTCGGCCAGTGGTAGTTACAAATAATTGGGCAACACCTTCATCCATTAACTGGTCTACCCCCTTCCAAAGCTGTTTGGCTTTCATGGGGTCACCGTTTTCTACATACTTAAACATTTCTGGCGAAAAGCTTGGTATTCCTTTAAAATGTAACTGCTCGCCTTCGGTAAGTGTATCGCCAATTACAAATGTTCCTGTATCGTGTAGGCCAACAATATCTCCTGGGTAAGCTTCTTCAACCACGTCTTTTTTATCGGCCATAAATGCTGTTGGACTCGAAAATTTTAGTTTCTTTTTTGACCTTACATGCAAGTAATTGGTACCCCTTTTAAAAATTCCACTATTAATTCTCAAAAAAGCCAATCTATCGCGATGCTTGGGATCCATATTAGCATGAATCTTAAAAATGAAACCTGTAAACTTACTTTCAATTGGGCTTACTTCTCGCTCTTCAGTAATGGTTGGTCGTGGTGTAGGTGCAATTTGAATAAAACAATTGAGCAACTCTTTTACACCAAAATTATTAATGGCACTACCAAAAAACACAGGTGATAATTGACCTGATTTGTATTCTTCCGGGTCAAATTCATCATAAACGCCATTAATCAAGTCAACTTCTTCTCTTAATAAATCAGCTTGTTTTTCAAGTAAAGCATCTACATTAGGATCATTGAGATTGTCAATCTCAACTTTGTTTGATTCTTTACTATTGGGCTCATAAAGCACCAAATTATTGTCAAAAAGGTTATAAACTCCTGAAAACTCTGTTCCCATGCCAATTGGCCAGCTAAGTGGACGAACGTTTAAACCCAATTTAGTTTCTACTTCTTCAATTAAATCAAAGGCATCTTTACCTACCCTATCTAATTTATTAATAAATACAATTATTGGCGTGTCGCGCATTCGGCATACTTCAACCAATTTTTCGGTTTGCGGCTCAACCCCTTTAGCTACATCAATCACAACTATTACACTATCTACAGCGGTAAGTGTACGGTAGGTATCTTCAGCAAAATCTTGGTGACCTGGAGTATCTAATATATTGATTTTAAGGCCTTCGTACTCAAAACCCATTACTGAAGTAGCCACCGAAATACCCCTTTGCTTTTCAATCTCCATAAAGTCAGAAGTAGCCGTTTTTTTTATTTTATTGCTTTTAACGGCACCTGCAACCTGAATTGCACCACCAAACAGCAATAGTTTTTCGGTAAGTGTTGTTTTACCGGCATCTGGATGCGCTATTACTGCAAAAGTTCTTCTTCTATTTATTTCTGTTTGTAACGCCATGTGTCAAATTGGGCAGCAAATTTAATCTAATGGCATTTTTATAAACCTTTTTAGGTCAATCATCATTTAATTTTGAATCATGATAAAACTTTTCACCGTTGTTACCCTTGTTTCAATACTTGCAATTTCTTGTAAGCAAAATGTTGAACCAACCAAAAATGCTGAATCTGAAACCACAGAAAAAAGCACCGATCATACCAATTACCTAGTACACACTACAAATAAAGCTTGGGCCAATGCCGAAGAGTTAAACAAACGTGTAAGTCCACCTGAAACTGTGATGGCCGAAACTACTAATGGCTTAAAAATGGCCATACACTTTAGTTCGCCGTTTGTAAAAAACAGAACCGTTTGGGACAGCCTAGTACCTTACGAGCAAGTTTGGAGAACTGGTGCTAATGAAGCTACAGTTGTTGAATTTAGTGAAGATGTAATCATTGAAAATAATACAGTAGAAAAAGGCGCCTACAGCTTGTTTACCATACCAACCGAAAATGAGTTTACGATTATTTTAAACGCAGTTGCCGATCAATGGGGCGCTTATGAATATGACGAATCAAAAGATGTTGTTCGATTTACCGTAAAATCAGTAGATAAAGATTTTAGCGAAAGCCTTTCGTTTATGCTTGAAATGGAGAATAACCAAATCAAAAGTTCATTTGGCTGGGGTAATAAAGGTTTTGAGTTTAACGTACTTAAAGCCAACTAAAAAAGCGGCTGCTCTAAAAAATCTGAAGTTAATTTAAAAAATTCATCAGGTTGTTCAGCATGAACCCAATGTCCGGCATTGGTTACTTTTATTTTTGAAAATTGCTCATAGTTCTCTTCAAATTTTTCAATATCATCATTGTTGATATAATTTGATTTATCGCCATACAAAAGCATTACTGGGCGCTCAAATCCGTTAGTAATTGATACACCACCAATTATTTTCATATAATTGGCAACTATTACTTTCAAATTCATTTTCCAAGAAAACCCATTTTTTGACCTTGCTAAGTTTTTTAATAAAAACTGCCTAACACCAAAGTTTTCGATACGTTGAGCCAACCATTCATCGGCTTGTTGTCGAGTTAAAACATTATCGATTGGTAAATCGCACAATGCATCAATAATTTGATTATGTTTTGGCTCGTATTTTTTAGGTGCAATATCAACTATAATAAGTCTTTCAACTCTCTCAGGATAATTATTGGTGAAATGCATAACAGTTTTGCCCCCCATTGAATGTCCTAAAATATTTGAAGTATAAAGGTTCTGTTCATCCATAAAAGCCCGCAAATCTTCTGACATTGTTTCGTAATCTATAACATCAACATGGTTTGATTTACCATGATTACGCTGATCTATAGTAAATACCCTATAGGTTTCTCCAAGCTTTTTAGCCAAGGTTGTCCAATTATCTAGCATGCCAAATAAACCATGTAGTATTATTAAGTTGTTGCTATTGTTTTCTCCGTAAACTTTATAGTTCAGTTGCATTATGCAAAAATGAGAACTAAATAAATATTAAACTGGAAAATTCGGCAGTTTATACTTAGTGAAAAGTTGGTTTTATCTAATTAATTTGGTCAACCAGATTAATTAAATAATATTGCGCACGATTCTAATCACTTAGAATCATCCATAAGTCCCTAAACTAAACCCAAGCACTGAGCCCGACTCCCCGTCGGGCTTACTTTTTTTATTATGATTGATATAATTAAAGCCAATTGTGAAAAAGATTTTAGGGTATCTTCTAGAATTCATCAATTGCACAACTACTTTAAATCCGAAAGTGTTTACATAAAAAGAGACGATGAACTTGGTTTTGGAATTGGAGGTAGCAAAGTGAGAAAGTTTGCATCAATTTTAAAAGCGATAAATACCCAAAACCCCGAATATGTTGTTATTGAGGGCAGCCTAAATTCAAATAATGTACTTGGAGTATTGGCTCTGCTTAACTCTTTAAATTATAAAGTTGCAGTAGCGGCACCTAAATCAAACACGACAAATATTGGCAATGCATTGTGGATTAAAACAATTAATCCAATAATTATTCAAACCGAAAGCACATCAGGATTTAAAATTGATTTTTATTCAAAACAGCTTAATACACAAAACCTTTTCGTAATTAAAGAAGGTGCCGCCCAAATAGAATCTATTCCGGGGCTTTTAACTCAAGGGCATGAAATTTTTGAATTTGAAAACAACCAACAATTTAAATTCAAGCAAATATTTATTGATTCAGGAACAGGTATTACGGCTATTGCCCTTTTAATTGCATATGCACTCCGCAACCAAAAGGCTAAATTTAACGTCACACTAATAGCCGGAAACGAAGATGAGTTTATGGATTTGAAAAAAAGCATTTTTAAAGAATTTAATAATAGGTTTAAAGTAAACCTTGATGAAAACTTTAATAATGTTAACTTTCTTTACCCAACTACTTCAAAATCATTTGGTTCAGTGAATTCAACAATCAAAAATGAATGGATAAATCAGATGGCTAATTTGGGTTTTCCTGTAGACTTAACTTATACGGCTAAACACTTTTTTACCATTAAAAATCAAATTGAAAAAAG
>JBMYOR010000283.1:0-4511 GCA_049599535.1 Bacteroidia bacterium
TACCAAAAGTTATTGAGTATGATCGTTATCAACCAGAATTTTATGAAGATACTTTTACATATATTAAAAAAAGATCATCAAATCGTAAGATAAAAGAAGGTATAAAACTCTATAAAAAAGAAAGAATTATTACTAGCCCACAAGATGCTGTTATAAAGATCAGTACAGGCGAAGAGGTAATTAATTTTTGTGCCAACAACTACCTTGGGTTGTCGTCCCATCCCGAGGTGATTCAGGCGGCAAAGGACACGCTGGACTCTCACGGTTTTGGCATGTCTTCGGTCCGATTTATTTGTGGCACTCAAGACATTCACAAAGAATTAGAACAAAAAATTGCGAATTTTTATGGTACTGAAGATACCATATTATACGCCGCTGCATTTGATGCCAATGGTGGTGTTTTTGAACCACTTTTTACAAAGGATGATGCCATAATATCAGACGCACTAAACCACGCATCGATTATTGATGGGGTAAGACTTTGTAAAGCGGCACGCTACCGCTACAAGCACAGCGATATGGCCGATTTAGAAGAACAACTTAAGGCTGCTCAAGCCCAACGCAATAGAATTATTGTAACTGATGGTGTTTTCTCAATGGATGGCGACATTGCCAAAATGGATGAGATTTGTGCACTAGCCGATAAATACGACGCCATGGTAATGACCGATGAGTGCCATAGCGCTGGTTTTATTGGTAAAACAGGACGTGGTGTACCAGAATACCACGGCGTAATGGACAAGGTTGATATTGTAACCGGAACCCTCGGAAAAGCCTTGGGCGGTGCCATGGGTGGATATACCACGGGCCCCAAAGAAGTTATAGATATGCTACGCCAGCGTTCAAGACCGTATTTATTTTCAAATTCATTGGCTCCGTCAATCGTAGGTGCTTCAATAAAGGTTTTTGATTTGTTGAGCTCAACTACCGAACTAAGAGACAAGCTAGAAGAAAACACCAACTACTTTAAATCAAAAATTAAAGCCGCTGGTTTCGATATTAAGCCCGGAGATTCGCCTATTGTACCCATTATGCTTTACGATGCAGCCCTATCACAAAAATTTGCCGATAGACTACTCGAAGAAGGTGTTTATGCAATTGGATTCTTTTATCCTGTTGTGCCTAAGGAGCAGGCCCGAATTAGAACTCAAATCTCTGCTGCGCATGAAAAGCACCACCTAGATAAAGCCATTGAAGCCTTTATTAAAGTGGGTAAAGAGCTTGGAGTTATTCAATAATTTAAATAACTGATATTTCTCAAAATATTATAAAAAAAGGCGCCAATGGCGCCTTTTTTGTTTTCGCTTAATACCTAAACAACCCTTTTAAAATCTGATACTTACAAAAAGTATAACTGTTTAAATTCACCTTAAAACCACATGATTTAATTTTTCAACAAGTAAAATTAACATGGTCTATAAAACTCGGTATTAATCGAAAACTCATATTGCAAAACCTGCAATACAGCGTTTAAATAAGGCTTTGGCAAGTGCACCCCTTTTTAGCATACTTAAACCCCATTAAAACACCCGTTTAAATGGTAGATTTGAACGACGAACGGTTGTATTTAAAAGATTTATGTGATGAAACGGTTATTCAAACTTAGCATAAGGTATCTGCTTTTTGCGGTACTACTAGGCAATGCCTATGCGGCAAATGCGCAATGCAGCGGTATGACATTTACCGCTCGCGATTATCAAGTTTGTGAAGACAACTCGGTACTTGTATTTTTAGATGGTGCACCTGCCAAAAGTGAATTAACATGGCACTTTGGCAATCAGGTAATAAACGCCAATGGTGTAGATTCTGTAAGATTTATAGCCATTAACACAGGTACGTTTTCACCTTATGTAACGGTAAAAACCCCAGCTAATGTTACCTGTAGGGTAAATTTACCTACCGGCAAAAGTGTAAAAGTGCTCGGAAAACCTAAAAAATTAGACCTTGTGGTTTCGCCAGATACGCACATTTGCGAGCTCGGTGGCCTCACAAAAATTGAAGTGGTTGGCGGCACATCTGATATGAAATACACTTTTGGCGTAGAAACTTTAAACGGAGCCAGCGATGATAATTTCTATAGATCAATTTCGGCAAGCCCATCATTAACCCGTAGATACTATGTTGAAGGGTATAAATCAGTAATAGTTGAAATTAGAAATGGTAATGGTTGCCGAACTATAATTAAAGAAGATTCTCTGCTGAGTGTTTCAGACTTACCTGTTCCTAAAGTTTCGTTTAAAAACCAAAACGATTGCGATAAAAAAGAAATAGACTTTAAAAGTGATGTTGGCAATGCCGATAACGCAACATACGATTGGAGCTTTGAGGGTGCAAACCCATCGAGCGCAAAAGTACCCGACCCAAAAAATATTGTGTTTAAAGGAGAAGGCAAATACGATGTGATGCTTACCGTATCTAACGGACAAGGTTGCTCACGATCCATTAATAAAAAAGATTGGATAGTTATTGGTGAGCAAAAAGTAATTGACCTTAGTATAAGTGAAAGCGACGTTTGTACCAACGAAGAATTGGTAATAAGGCAAACAGGTTCTGACCTAAGCAATGGTACTGTAAGTTGGAGACTTAATGGAGCCGAAGTTTCTTTTACAAATATTGCCAATACTGTTAAACGAGTAAGCTACTCAAAAACTGGCAATTATGATGTAGGATTAAGTTATAACATGGGTGGTTGTATTACAGAAGTTGAATATAAAGACACCATTAGGGTTGATGAGGTAAAAGCCAACTTTACAGCTTCGGCCTATTGCAATTGCTACCCTGAAGAAGTTACTTTTACCAATAAAAGTACCAGTACCGATCCTAATGATAGCCTTAGATATAGCTGGACTATTAAAGATCAAAATGACTTTGTAATTCATAGATCTACTAATGAAACACCAAGCTATCAATTTACTCAAATGGGTGAGTTTAAGGTAGAACTTGAGGTGGCTGGTAACAAAGGGTGTACATCTAGCAAATCGGCTGATTTAAAATTTTCGCCATTAAGGGCCGCCTTTAGCATGTCTGACAACAAAGCCTGCCTGGGCGAAACAGTTACCGCAACCATAAACCCAAATATTACCTGCCTAAACGAAATTGAAGAAATAAAATGGACCCTGATTGATAGTAAAGGGCAACCCGTTGATTCGCAATCGACAGAACAATTTGATTACAACTTTAAAACACCAGGCAAATACGCACTTGAACTTTACCTAAGAAACAAAACCCAATGCGAAGACGTAAACATTAAATACTACGCAGTAGAAGTATACCAATTAGAAAGTCAGGTTTTTACCAACGATACCTTTGTTTGCGCAAATGATCAAGTAGAACTCGAAATGAAAAATGGGCCTTTTAATGTAGGCTCGTCAAATTCATGGTTAATTATTGATTCTACATCTAATGCAAGATTTACAGGTACGGGCAATAATCTTAATTTTAAAATAACCGAGCCCGGCACTTTTGATGTATTAATGATTGCATCTAGAAATAACTTTTGCGCCGATACCGTTTTATTAAAAAATCACTTTAAAGTAAGTGGTGCAAAAGCCGACATTGTTACCCACAAAAGAGAATCATGTGTTCCGTTTGATGATTATATTAACGCAGTATTGTTGAGCAATATTCAACACCGCGACACCAACTATAGGGTTAATTATGAGTGGAGCAGTAATAAATCTACAGGTATTGTGTTTGACGATAAGTATAATGACACCACCGATATTGAAATTACAAAAAGTGAAAATTACGATATAAATTTAAAACTCACCAATAACGAAGGTTGCATTACCTATTTTACCAAGAAAAAAGCTTACGAAGCGGGTGTGGTTTCAAGGTTTAGCGCAAACTCAACCGCTTGTGTTAATATTCCGCTACAAACTAACAATAGATCGTACGTAAATGCTAATAAATACAAATGGCTTGCAACAGATACCAACGTTGTAATAAAACCAAAGATTAGAGCTGAAGATCCACGCATTATTTTTAAAAAGCCCGGTAAATACAGCATTGGCCTAGTAGCCGAAAACGATTTAGGTTGTATTGATACTTCGTATAAAAATATAAATGTAATTGAGTTTAATTTTAATTTCTTTTCAGATCAATCTAATAGCCATTTGTGTGCACCGGCATTGGTTGAGTTTGAAGTAGAACATACCAACGTTGATTCATTTGTTTGGATGTTTGGCGATGGTGATACACTTACAACAAGCGATTCGCTTATGGGGCATTTTTATGATATTTTAGATCTTAATCCTAATAATGAGTATCCGTTTAATGTTAAGTTAATTGGCGTATCTAAATACGGATGCCAAGACACTTTAAATATTGATAGTTTTATAAAATTATCAGGACCACGGCCAAAATTTTATCCTAAAAAAGATGTGGGCACCAATGAGCTAGATGTTGAGTTTGTAAACTTAAACGAAGGTGTTCGCTACTTTTTAATGGATTATGGCGACAACTCAAGTGTAGATAGTAATGCGCTCGATACTCACAAATATGTATTGCCA
>JBMYOR010000284.1:0-4506 GCA_049599535.1 Bacteroidia bacterium
CATCTCAGAAAATGGGGTTTGGCTAACTGATTTTATTGAACCGAAATACTTAAATTGCAATTATGAATAATGAAGCAATACTTGAAAAAATAAACTCGCTCCCATTAGACCTTCAGAAGGAAGTTGAAGATTTTATTGATTTCTTAAAAACAAGGGTTGATCAAAAGAGACCTGAAAAAAGAAAGCTAGGTTTATTAAAAGGAAAAATCAGAATGAGTGATGATTTTGATGAGCCTTTAGAAGAGTTCAAAGATTACATGTAATGAATTTAATTGTTGATACCCATGTGCTTTTATGGGCAATTTCAAACACGAGTAAACTGAGCAATAAGGCAAAAAGAATTCTTGAAAACAATGAAAATCAGATTTTTGTTAGCACCGCAAGTCTTTGGGAGATTTCGATAAAAAAATCAATTGGTAAACTTGAATTTGATTTCTCAACCGAAGAGTTGTATTCAATTTTAGAAAAAACTCAAATTAATGTTATCACAATTCAGAAAGCACATTTAATAGAGCTAACTCAACTAGAATTTCGCCACAAAGACCCATTTGATAGATTAATTATTTCTCAGGCTATTGCCGAAAAATTTAAGCTCATTTCAAAAGATCAAGCCTTCAAAAACTACCCTGTTCAATTGATTTGGTAATTCATCTCGTTAACTCTTTGCTCCCTCTCTTTATTAAGACTTTCAATAAATGAAACCCACCATTTTATTCTCAACCAAAAACTACCAATACTTAGCTGATGATATTCTTGCGCTTACTGACTTTGAAAAAGCTGAATTAACAAGGCAAACCTTTAGCGACGGTGAATCTTATTACAGAATAGATAATAATTTGCAGAATAAACGCGCCATTGTATTGGGCGCTACAACAAGCGAATCAGACACCATGGAATTGTATGATTTAGCTTCGGCGGCGGTTGATATGGGCTGCTCTTCTTTGCATTTGGTGGTGCCATTTTTTGGTTACTCAACCATGGAACGTGCCGTTAAACAAGGCGAAATTGTAACGGCAAAAAACAGAGCACGCTTGCTCAGCTATTTGCCCAAAAGCCACAGGGGCAACCACATTTATTTGTTTGACTTACATACCGAAGGCCTACCCTACTATTTTGAAAACGGATTACAAAGCCACCACATTTACTGCAAACCCATAATTATTGAAGCTTGTAAAGAGTTGGCAGGAAATGACTTTATTTTGGCGAGTACTGATGCCGGCAGAGCCAAATGGGTAGAATCTTTAGCCAATGATATGGGCGTACAAGCGGCTTTTGTTTTAAAACGTAGGAGCGGAAAAGACCAAACAGAAGTAACCGCCATAAATGCTGACGTTAAAGGCAAAACTGTAATCATTTACGACGATATGATTCGCTCTGGATCAAGCATTATTTCTGGTGTAAAGGCTTACAAACAAGCTGGAGCAGCAAAAATATACGTCATTACATCTCATGGTTTATTCGTAAATAATGGCTTGCAAAAGCTGCAAGACGCTGGCCTAATTGAGAAAGTGGTTTGTACCAATACCCACCATTTAGCTACTAAAATTGATTCTGATTTTCTTGATGTGAAGTCTATTAGTAATTTGATAATAGAAACCTTGAACATAGCAAATTCGAATTAACCGGTAGAACCCGTACCTAGAAATTTATGGGGTTTTGCGCAACGGAAAATATGAACCCAACAATTCACTCATGGAGCGATTGAAATCCGTTTTTCGATAAGTAGAATTATGCTTCCCCGCCACTGTGCCACTATCGGATAACTCAATATCTATTCTCTATTTATTAATCACTTCCATACCAACAAACTGGTGTTTGCATACTTTTTCTCACCCAAAATCGGAGACCAGAGAATTTCATAAATTCTGCTCAAACCGCTCGGTTTTTCACTTTGTCCTTTGATGAAAAAGTAAACAAATTGGCTAATCAATATAATTCACTCGATATATTACTTTTTTGTAAGGTGAATGAAGACTACCAGTTAGGTGTACTATTTCAATCGGCAAACCTTGATTATTATACATCACATAGAAGCCTGAATACAAATTGTCACCGTCAAAACTTTCGCTTGAAATGAGTTGCCCTTGTTCGTTGACGTCATTAAAAGTCCAATATCGATGTCGGTCATAAGACTCGCTCACTCGATTTCCATTCTCATATCCTATAAAGCGAATATTGCTTCTAGCATCAGACATGGCCACGCGTTGCCCATTTTGGTTGTAGTGATATGAACCTTGACCAATTCCAGTCTTTTTCCCATCATCAAAGTAATAGGTAGTTCCTTGGGCGGTTGGTGGTTCGGCATCGCTACTAGGCAAAAACACATGGGGTACGCTCAATACTTTTTGACCAACATAATAATACTCTACAAGTGCTAACGATTGGCTCTTATACGTTAAGGTCTTTTTTCGCTCCAAATTGCCCAATTTATTATAGTGCAGTGTGGTTGTTTTCCATTTGTCGCCATTCGATAGATAGGTGGTAATAATTGTGTCGGACTTACCAGTATTCTCCATAAGTGGCTCAGGCGCGTACAACCATTGAGAATAATAGCGAAGAATGCCTTTGTCGGTAGGTAAATTGTCTTTTTCTATTTTGTGAGCATAGCGCACTTCTACCGGCGTTACATTTCCATAGCGTGGTGAAAGTGTTTGCTCGGTAATGTAAAATGTCTTATGCTCAAGTAGCTCCTTATTGTCATTTAAAAAGCCTGTTAAATCTTGTCTTCTTAGGCTTGGCAATGTGCTGTTGAGCTTTTCATCACTAATGTTTCTTAGACCGGTTTTCTCAAAAGCATTTTGCGTACTAGCCAAAAGTGGAGCTTTATTATTTAGCAAATCAATACATTTTGGGATGCCAATAAGCGCGCTTAGAGGAATATTAATATTAGCAATATGTAGTGGCCGGTAATGTACTACAAGGCAAGGGCCTGATAAATAGATAAAGGCTTTGTCAAGAAAACCTTCTTTTTGAAAAGAGCTTTCGTTCAAAACACTGTCTTTTTTGGCTTCAGACCAATTTTCTTGAGACTTAATGAAGACTTCAACTTGCTGCTGTACTTCTTCCTGCACCAATTCAAATAAGGCATCTGTCTTTTTAGGGTTAATTATTGAGCGCATATCAATCCATTTACCTGAATTAATATCCAATACTCTTACTTCATACCGTTTAGGAACATCCACATAGATATTCAATCTTAACTCGTACTCGTAGCTATATAAAAGGGTTAGATAATGATCGCGAAAGTCTAAGGGCTCAATTTTAAAGCTATTGAGCGAAATGTTTTGTTCGTTCGCTAAAAGGAGTATTTGTTGAATATTTGGCGCTGAGTACTCATCCTTCAGCACATCTGGTAAATAACCTTTTATATGCTCAATCCATTGCAGGTGTTGACCTAAAAAATCATCATTTTCTATTGTTATGGTTTCGCTTATTGTCTTATTGGCTAACTCATATTTATTCTCAATAAAACCCCCTACATGGGTGTATTGAATATCTATTTCTTGAAAGGGATTTAGCGCTTTTAATTCTTTGTCGGCAGACAGTTGGTGGCTTTCTAATTTCTGACCCGTAATAGGATCTACTAGATTGCTCGCAAATGCATTAAGCGTTACAAACCATGCAAAAAAGACCGTCAATATCTTCATGATTTACTTTTTAGAATTCTGATACTATAACCATTTTTGCTAGGCAAATAAGACCAACCTAATATCTTAAGTCCACGTGCCCGTAACTCTTTGAGCCAGTCTTCACGGCTTATTTTATACTTTTTCCCAGTCTCTTCTAAGGCATCATTTGCAATTGGTAATAAAAGCAGCGAGCTATCGCTTGCAGAAGCTTCGCACCATAAATTAGTTTTAAGGTTTTGGTAATTTATTAGCGTCCATTTGGCTTCTACTGTTATCATTTTGTCAATTGTCTTCCTGTTTGGCAAAAAATAAAGTCTCGAATCTTTTTGAATATAACCATAAGGTCGTGTGCCCATCCAATGG
The DNA here is from genome assembly GCA_049599535.1 of Bacteroidia bacterium. Taxonomy (GTDB): domain Bacteria; phylum Bacteroidota; class Bacteroidia; order CAILMK01; family JACPUW01; genus JACPUW01. Next base: position 3,993 of record JBMYOR010000284.1, read on the forward strand.
TATAAAGTATCAAAAGGTGCAAAGTAACTGCGCCCGCTTTCGGGCTGAGTAATGGTGCTAAGGTCAGATTGGTCGCCCGAAGTTTTTTGTATAATCGTTTGTGTACCAGTAATCATACTCGTAGGGAAACAACCATTTTTATGATTATCGAAATCAATTCCATTTGGCCCGTAGCGCACATATCCCGGTGCAAAAACATAAGCCGTGGGTATTTTTCTATTTTCAAAACTATAGGCTTCTTTTTCGGTCACATTCCATTGGTGCAGTAATAATGTATCAACTTCAATGGCCGATTTCAATGGCTCAAAATAAATGTTATAATTAGACATGTTGCTATAAGTAACGCCAGAAGGTGTCACGTTCATTTCTCGCCCATTGGTGCAATAATTGAGTACAAAGTGAAGTCCCTTCTCGTTGGGCAATCCCACTTTGATAAGCTTCTTGCTAATAAGGTCAAATGAACCACCTGAATTGCCATCCGTTCGAAAGGAGCCAATGAATAAGCCATCAAGAT
>JBMYOR010000285.1:0-4503 GCA_049599535.1 Bacteroidia bacterium
TTGGTCAGAAATCCCCTTTAATACGGTGTTTACATTGTAAATAGATACAGCTACCAAAACAATAAGGGCACCCATAAGCCAATTGTTTAATCTATCTTTTTTCATACTTTTAAAAAATCCAACAGTTACGTGTCCTAAAAAAATGCTGTCTCCCAAACAGTACCGTAAATCTAATGAGTAATTACTATTTGTCAAAAAAAAGGACTTTGCAATCAAGTTTAAATTCAAAAACCTAAATCATCAACATAAATTGAATTTTGCTTTTGCCTGTTGCATTTACCTTTGCACAAAATATTGAAATGAAGTTTGGCGTAGTAACCTTTCCTGGCTCAAATTGCAACCACGATACCTATCACGTTTTAAAAGATGTAATGGGTTTTAACACTGTAGAATTATGGCACAAAGACCATGATTTACAAGGTGTTGACTTTGTTTTTTTACCTGGTGGTTTTTCATACGGAGATTATTTAAGATCGGGTGCAGTAGCACGTTTTTCGCCCATAATGGAGCAAGTAATTGCCCATGCTAATAAAGGTGGGTATGTAATGGGTATTTGCAACGGTTTTCAGATTTTATGCGAAGCAGGATTGGTACCCGGTGTTTTAATGCACAATAATAGTCACAAGTTTATTTGCAAAAATATTCACTTAAAAACAGCTACATCAAACTCAATAATTACATCTGCATTACAAAAAGATCAAGTATTAAAAGTACCAATTGCACATGCCGAAGGCAATTATTTTGCAATGCCTGATACTATAAAGCAACTTGAAGATAACGACCAAGTACTGTTTAGATATTGCAATGAAAAAGGTGAAGTAAACGCTGAATCTAACCCTAATGGCAGTATTAACAATATTGCGGGAGTTACAAATACCAACAGAAACGTATTTGGAATGATGCCCCACCCTGAGCGTGCATCAGAAAGCATTTTGAGTAATAAAGATGGAAGATTATTATTTGAAGGTATTTTACAAAGCGTGTAAAAAACGTTTTACAATCAATATTTAGCAAGCTCTTTTATGGTGAGAAATACAAAGTTTTTGACCGAAAGCTGATTTGCTTGTTTTTGATTAAACCATATGGTTAATGAACTTTGCCCAGAGTTTAACAAAAACAATCAAAATCAATTTAATTGATGGCTTAGGTAAAAACTTGTGTGCTTAAAAAATAGGACGGCAGAATGGCCTATTATGGTATTCGTTTGAGAAGATATGATTTTACAGGTATAGGTGAAGAACGAACCCTGCCATATCTGCCGCCTACTAAATGCCTCTAACTAAACCCGGCATAGTTTTAGGTTGATTTACAACCACACATAGTGATAAATAAGTCTTATTATTTTTTATTGAAAGCCAATAAACACCATGGTCTTTCACATTTATACTTTTAAATAAACTTTCAGATTCTACAGTTTGATTCCAATACACCAGCAATCCATTAGGATCATACAGTTTAATTTCTGCACCCTTTACATCAATTAAATCTAGTACAATGTTTTGAGTATTTTCAGAAGCTAATTGTACCGAAACATTTAAATCTTGGGGCGCTTTATCAAAGCTTGCCATAAAAAGCAAACCTGCTACTACAAGTAAAATTTTAAAATTATAAAGCGCGGCAATCATTATTCTACTTTGAATTTGATGGTTCAAAAGTAGAGTTTCATTTTTCTGATTTTATCACCCATTTGGGTGATATTTAAAAAAGTTGAGCCCATTTGGCTATCTAATTATGGTAAACTTGGCTCTTTCAACAGAATTATTGGCAATTACCTCAGCAATATATTCGCCAGCCGGTAAATTACTTAAATCAAGTTGCTTGGTATTATGGACATTATTAACCAACAAACCTTGAATAGAATAAATATTAATTTGAAAATCTTGATGCTCGGTGGCTATATTTAGTTTGCCCATGGTTGGATTTGGAAAAATTGTAAGCGAATGCACCTTACTTTGGGTTTGTTCTAATACGCGTGTTTTTGAAACACTAAAATCACCATTATAATCAAATTGTACAAGCCTGTAGTAAACCGCCGAATTAAGCCCCTCCAGCTCGTTATCTATAAACTGATAAAGTTGTTGATCAATGGTAGTTCCTGCACCTTCAACTCTCCCAATACTTTTAAAATCAAGACCATCAAAGCTTCGTTCAACAATAAAATGAGAATTTTCGTACTCGTTAAAAGTGGTCCAATTGAGCTTGGCTAAACTACCTTGTGTTAACCATTCGGCATTAAAATCGCCCAATTCAATGGGTAAAGGGCTACCTGCAGATGCCACGCCAAAATAGTATAAATTGGTTGAAAAACTAACCGTAATATTTTGATAATAAGGCCCTGTACCGCTTGCAGCCGTAGTGGTGCCTGAGTTTGTCCAAGTAGAGTTGACCCCACTTTCCCAATAAGCCAATGTACTTAAAGTCCTATCAAAATTCGATAGCTCTTCAGCGGCCTCCCATCCAATTTGTACATCAACATCATCAACTGCCTGATCGGCCTGAATAGTCCATGTTTCTGAAACTGCATTGGCTGTTTGCACCGTGTTTTCTGATACCGGATTATCGTACACATCATTGTATACACCTACGGTATACTCTGCACCGCCACCCTCAGATATAATAATTGGCAAGTATGGATTGCGCCCAATGGGCAAGGTAACTGCGCTTGAGTTTACGGTACGCTTTACTTTTCCGTTGCCCGAAATTTTGATATATGAATCTGAATTCCCCCCTGAAACGGTTCCCGTAAGGGTTAAGTCATTATCGCCAATATCAAGATCGCCGTCGGTTAAAGTTAAATCTTGAATGGTACCTTCAGATTCAAGACTTACATCATTGGCATTGTCAATTATCATTCGCCTAATGGTTGCGCCATTTGGGCTCACGTTTTGAGATGAGCTTCCTTCAACATCATAGATACCATCGCCGCTAACAGTGGCCGATGTTTGGTTAGACCAATCACCTTTTACGGTTACATTACCCCCGTTTGAAACATCTGCCGACCCAAAATAATGCAAGTGATCTACGTTTAAATAAGTACCTGACTTTACATCAAGATACATATTATTCACGCTAAGGGTACTTCTTGTGCCGCCGGTTGGTGTGGCGCCTATGCCTGTAATGTCAAATGAGTAGTTATCTTCATCAGCATCGTTATTTACAATGGTCACGGTAGCGTTTCTTTGCCCAAATGATGATGGATCAAAATTTATAGTAAATGTAACGGAGTTTGAACTGCTAATGGCAGCATTAGGCTGCGCTACAACCTTAAAGTCTGACGCATTTGTACCTGAAATTTGCACCCTAGGTGTACCCGTTAAATTTAATTGCCCGTTTCCTGTATTTTGAATTTGAAACACTCGCGACTCCTTAGTCCTAATTACTTCAACATTGCCAAAATCCGTAAAATCATTGCTTGATGGTGAATTATCTCCATCAACAATTTCAACACTATTACCAAGCAATTTAATCTCAGGCTCTTGTGGCGTAAGGTTGTAAACTTTAACAGCACCATACCAATAATAAGCAGAGCCAGGTATATAATAATACCTATAGTAATGATCGCCAATGGCACCAATAGCGCCCCATGCCGATATATCGGTTGCGAAGCCAAAATACTCGCCATTACTGCCGCCAGTAAAAGTATTACCAATTTGGGTCCATGAACTATTTATATAGTTATAGTACTTAACCTTTTCGTGTCCTTTTGCACCAATAATTATTTTTGACCCATTATAATTTAAGGCCACATCGCTACCAAAATAACATGTTGATGGTGTGGCATCACCGTCAATATCTGCTCCAAGTTGGCTCCAAGTGGTGCTATACTCAAAAACACGAACATGACCCACATTATAATTGGCTGTACCCCCTTTATTTACAATTGAACCAATGGCTACTCTTGTGCCATTGCCGCTTAACGATACTGAAACGCCAGATTGATCTCCATAAGCTTCACCGTTTATATCGCTGCCTAATTGGCTCCATCCTGAATTGTATTCATAAACTCTTACATGCCCAATACTTACTCCGGCTCCGGGGCCATCGTTTTTAATGGCACTTATGGCTAATCTATCTCCGTTGGCCGATAAACTAATATCAAAACCAGATTCATCTTTATCGGCTTCTCCAGTAATATCACTACCTTTTTGCACCCAAGATGATGAACCAGAATTGTACTCATATACTCTAACAATACCTCTATCGTCTTGAGATGTTTGCTCATCATAAATAGCGGAAATAGCAACGGTTTCGCCATTGGCTGATAATGAAACACGCCAACCAAATGCTGTGCCTGTTGTACCTGTTATTTTACTTCCTAGTAGGCTCCAATTACCCGATACAAGTTTATACACTTTTACATAATCTCCGCCTTGAGCGCCAAGGGCAATAACATTACCGCTATTAGAAATAGCTACACTTTGACCCAAATCATCTCTATTATTATCACCAATAATAGTTGAGCCAATTTGGCTCCAGCTTCCATTATTATTGTAATAAACCTTA
>JBMYOR010000286.1:0-4495 GCA_049599535.1 Bacteroidia bacterium
ACAAATTGCTTTTGAACCTGAAGCCCTACAGCTATCACTTAAAGCAGACCATTCTTTAGAACTTATAAAAATGATAGCTCAAGCTAAAAACATAAAGCTTGAAAATAACATAAACTCTAATATTTATGTATTAGCCGATAAAAATATGCTAAAAACTGTTTTTAGAAACCTTATTACTAATGCCATTAAATTTTCAAACCGTAATAGCAAAGTCACTATCAATGCTAAACTAATAGAGAACAATGTTGAAATTTCAATTATGGATCAAGGCATTGGCATGAACAATAATACCTTAGATAATCTTTTTAAAGTTGGCATAAAAACTACCCGACCTGGCACGTCAAACGAAAAAGGATCGGGTCTTGGACTCATTCTTTGCAAAGATTTTATTGAAAAAAATGCCGGTAAAATATGGGCCGAAAGTGAAGAAAATAAAGGCAGTATTTTTTACTTTTCCTTGCCCCTAGCACATAAAGAATAAATCAAAGCCTAGAAAGCATCATTCGTATTGTAGAGAAAATTACAACTTTCATAAACAACTAAATAAGACCAAATAATTTACTCAAGTTTTTACCCTGTACCTTAGCCCCCCATATCTTACACTGTAAGCCATTATGAAAGACGCCAAACTAGCCGTATTAATTGATGCCGATAATGTGCCTTATGCACATACCAAAGAAATGCTAGATGAAATTGCCAAATACGGCACACCTACCATTAAACGTATTTATGCCGACTGGACCAAGCCAACTGTAAGTGGCTGGAAAAGTATGCTCTTAGAAAACGCCATTACCCCAATACAACAGTACAGCTATACCACAGGTAAAAACTCAAGCGATAGCGCCTTAATCATTGATGCCATGGATTTGCTCTATTCCGAAAAAGTAGATGGTTTTTGCATAGTATCAAGCGATAGTGATTTTACGCGGTTGGCCACCCGATTGCGCGAAGCCGCAATGTTGGTAATTGGAATTGGTGAGCGCAAAACACCAAAACCCTTTATTACAGCGTGTGACAAGTTTATTTATATAGAAATCTTAAAGAAAGATAAAGAAGAAGCTACACCTAAAGATAAAGCCAAACCTAATAACCCTGCCAAAAGTAAGCAGGTATCAAACAACAATTTAGATAAAAAACTAACTCGACTTATAAAAGACAGTGTAGATGAAATATCAGACGATAGCGGCTGGGTTTTCTTGGGGCATTTAGGTAGCCATATTCTTAAAAAACGCCCTGATTTTGATCCTAGAAATTATGGTTTCCAAAAGCTTTTTCCGCTTATTAAGCAAATCAATCAGTTTGAGATTATGGAAAAAGAAACCAAGGATGATAACATTAGGCATATTTATGTAAGGAATAAGTGATGTAGCTTGTATCGCTAACAGCTTAATAGTGAAAGAAAAAAGTCATGTTTCAATGGCTTTTATTAAAAATTACTCCAACTAGTATTTAAACTCGTAAAGAAGTACTTCTATTCATAACACGAAGTATATATATTCGCACGGAATGCAGATTTATATGAAGCCGAAGAGAATTAATAGGTTAAAGGCGGTGTTGGCTGAACAAGGTAAAACGAATAAGTGGTTGGCTGAACAATTAGCTAAGAACGAAACAACTATTTCAAGGTGGTGTACTAATGAGATTCAACCTTCTATGGAAACATTCGTGAGTATTGCCGAAGCACTTAAAGTTGACGTGCTTACTTTAATAAACTCTACCAAAAAGAACCAAGGATGATGGAAATTGAAATAAAAGGCAACAAGATAAAAGCCCCATCGAAAGGGAAGGACGCTTGGTTTGTTTTGAAGCCAGAAGAAGAAGTTCGTCAAAAATATATTTGCCGATTGGTGAATCACTATGGGTTTTTACTTGAGCAAATGGCGCAAGAAGTACAGGTGAGCAACTCACAACGTGGGCAAGGCCGGGCAATGGCAGACATTGTTATATGGCGGAATGCCAAAGACAAGGCGGAAGAAAATAGCCCGATTATAGTTGTTGAATGTAAAGCAGAGCATATCACGGTAAGAGAAGAAGATTATTTTCAAGGTTATAATTATGCATCATGGGCAGGTGCTGATTTTTTCGTGACAACCAATCTTAAGGAAACAAGAGTTTTCAAAGTTGTAAAGGGCAAAATACCCAAAAAACTTGAAGAGGTAGTAAATATTCCTAAAGCGGATGTTGCCAACGATAAAAAGAAAATTGATGCGTTATTAAAGCAAAAAAAATCCTTTACTAGAGACGAGTTTTCAAAGCTTTTATTCAAATGTCATAACATAATTAGGAACAACGACAAACTTTCTCCAGAAGCTGCTTTTGATGAAATAAGCAAAATTCTGTTCATAAAAATCCGATACGAAAGAAGTAACTCTAAGAATCAAATCTTTTCAAAAGAAGAGTTTAGAGAAGGTAAAGAGTATGATAACAAGTATAGAACGGATTCAGACATGCCCTTCTATCAAAAGTTATTTGAGCTCACTAAAAAGGATTTTAAAGACGACGACCTATTTGAGCCGACCGAAATTTTACGCATCAGGGAAAATAGCTTTGAAGCAATTGTAGAAGAATTGCAGATTTATAATCTTTCAACCACATCTGATGATGTTAAGGGAATTGCATTCGAACAGTTTTTAGGCAGAACTTTTAGAGGGGAACTTGGACAGTTTTTTACCCCAAGAACCATCGTTGATTTTATGGTGGAAATTTTGGATCCGCAAGAAGGTGAAATTATGTGCGACCCCTGCTGTGGTAGTGGCGGTTTTTTAATAAAGGCTTTTGAGTATGTGAGAGCAAAAATTGAAAAGGAAATACACGAAGCAAAAGAGAAGATTAAGGCTGAATATTATAACGCTGCCTATGAAAAAGCAAGCGTAAAAAAGAAAGAACAAACGGATGATTTGGTAAATGGTCTATTCACCAAGCTAAATGCTGAGTTGGATATTAATAACGCCAAAAGCAGAATTAGAGAACTAAGCTACGATTGCATTTTTGGCACTGATGCCAACCCGCGAATGAGCCGAACCGCCAAAATGAACATGATAATGCACGGCGATGGACACGGTGGCGTGCATCACAACGATGGATTGTTGAATGTTAATGGAATTTTTGACAACCGCTTTGATGTAATTCTTACCAATCCACCCTTTGGTAGCCGCATTGAAAAGTCATTGAAAATTACGGAAGCTGACAAATACACAGACTCGGAGCGCATTGCAAAATATAAAGAGCGTTACGATACGCCCAACAATCTTGCATATACTAATGCATTAAAACAGGTAAACGATAACATAAACAAACCACTTCTAAAGCTTTTTAAAACAGGTACGTTAAGCACCTTAACTGAGGTACTATTTATTGAGCGCTGTTTAAATTTGCTTAAACCTGGTGGCAGAATGGGCATTGTGTTACCCGAAGGAGTTTTGAATAATACCAACTTGCAAAAGGTTAGAGACTTTGTAGAGAGCAAGGCTAAAATTGTTTTAATCACATCAATTCCGCAAGATGTTTTTATTGCTAGTGGCGCTACCGTAAACCGAGTTTGCTTTTCTTTAAAAAGTTTACTAAAAACGAAGCTAAAAACTATAATAGAATTGCCGCCTTAGCCGAACTTGAAATTGGCGAAAAGTATGCGCCGCAAGTTGCACCACTTAGAGCCAAATTAGCTTTGCGTGGTAAAGATGCCCCTAGCAAAGAGCAGAAAAAAGAATTACGTGCTCAGCTAAAGCAATTGGAAGAAAAGAAAGCCACTGAAATTAAGGCACAGATAAAAAAGGAGTTCAACTACCAAATTCCGATTGCTGAAGTTGAAAAAGCAGGTATAAGCACAACGGGGGCTCAAATTGAAAACGAACTCATACCCTTGGCCGAAGAATTCAAGACTTACAGAAAAGCCAATGAGCTTTGGAAAGTGCCCTTAAAAGAAATAACTTATCCGGTGAAGAAGGAATATATAAGCCGTGTGCGCATATATGATAATGTGGCTTCTGAACCTGAAACTTTCTATAAGGCATAAGCTATGCAACTCAAAAAGGACATCGTACGGCAAATACAACTGATTATTGCCAATGCGCAAGCAAAGGCCGTTCGCTCGGTAAACTTTGAGCGTGTGCTAATGTATTGGCAAATTGGCGAAGCCATTGTAGAAGAAGAGCAAAACGGAAAGGAACGCGCCGACTATGGAACTTACCTAATACAAACTTTGGCACAAGAGCTACAGCCACAATTTGGCAGTGGCTTTTCCAAAAGGCAATTATACAGGTATGTGCAGTTTTATAAGTGTTTCCCAATTGTGTCTGCACTGCGGACACAATTAAGTTGGACACATTACAAAGCACTTTTAGGAATAGAAAGCGAGCAAAAAAGAGAATTCTACATAGCTGAAACAGAAAAGAACAATTGGAGCGCAAGACAGCTAGAAAGGCAAATTAATAGCCAACTATTTGAAAGACTTTTGCTGAGTAATGATGTAGAAGATGTGCTAGCCGTAGCAAAGAAC
>JBMYOR010000287.1:0-4493 GCA_049599535.1 Bacteroidia bacterium
TGACAGGCAAAAAGCTGTCTCCCCGTAAAATTATGATGGACACGAGAGAACGGGCAGAAGAGGTAGGAGCCAGTCTGGCCAGGGGAGGAAAAGGTTTGGATGATGGTAAATCGCTTTTAGGTGATTACATTACCACTGAAGAAGTAAATGCCTGCACCAGTTGTAATGCTTGTGTGGAAGCCTGCCCTACAGGTGCGCGAGTTTTTGGAAACCTACTTGACCCTGAAAGTGAAATAAGATGGGTTCTAAAGAACAAGAAAGTTTTTAGGTTAAAAGAAGATTTAGGTACCGAGCCGAAGTTTTGGTACTACATGGATTAATAAACTATAGTATGAAGGCAGTTATTAGCTTATTTAAAGATTCATTTACTACGATTATAACGGGCAACCGTATTTATCATATTTGGATGGGTTTACTTACCTTAATTATGCTTATTGGCGGTTATGCTTATTACATTCAAGTAAGAGATGGCCTTGTCGTTACAAATATGTCTGATAGGGTTAGCTGGGGGCTTTATATTTCAAACTTTACTTTTCTAGTAGGTGTTGCTGCCGCCGCAGTTATGCTGGTTTTACCCACATATATATTACACAAAAGTGACTTTAAACGAGCTGTATTGGTTGGTGAAGGAATGGCTGTAGCAGCATTAATAATGTGTTTGGCATTTGTTGTTGCTGACATGGGAAGTCCAGAAAACCTTTGGCACATGATACCAATTATTGGTGTATTTAATTGGCCAAACTCAATGCTAACTTGGGATGTTTTAGTGCTAAATGGCTATTTACTTATAAACATAACAGTGCCGTTTTACATATTATTTAAACATTACAAAAAGCAAGAAGCAAACAAGAATATATACCTACCTGGTGTAATAATTTCGGTCTTTTGGGCAGTTGGAATTCACTTAGTTACAGCTTTTCTATATTCTGGTTTAGCATCAAAACCATTTTGGAATAGTGCATTATTAGGACCTAGGTTTTTAGCATCAGCCTTTTGCGCTGGCCCTGCTCTTATGATTTTAGTGCTTGCCGCCATTCGAAAATTCACTGAATTTGAAATTAGCAATGATGCCCTTAAAAAACTAGCACTTATAACTACAGTTGCTGCACAGATAAACCTAGTAATGCTTGGATCAGAGCTTTTCAAGGAGTTTTATCATCCTACACACCATAGCCTTAGTGCACAGTATCTATTCTTTGGCCTTGAAGGTAAAAATAGTCTAGTACCTTGGGTATGGACCGCCTTAACTATTAATGTATTAGCTACCATAATTCTAACAATTAATAGATTTAGAAATAACATGAAATGGATAGGTTTTTCATGTGCTTTGCTATTTGTTGCCGTTTGGATCGAGAAAGGTATGGGGTTAATAGTTCCTGGTTTTATTCCTGGCCCCTGGGGTGAAATAGCGGAATATGCACCCAATTGGATTGAAATTGCCGTAACCCTAGGTATTTGGGCACTTGGTTGCTTTGTATTTACTATGTTGGCTAAAGTTGCTGTAAAAATTGAGATGGGCCAACTTACCTACAATAAAAACAAATGAAAAGTATTTACTTAAAACCTTAGATTGTGAGCCTGAATGGAGTCCGCTATTTGCTTAATGCTTTGCTCTTTAAATACAGAGTAAAATGCAGTCCTAGATTTAACAGCTTGCTCATGAATTGAACAAGGGGCTTTAGAGCTACAGCTTGATAAACCTAAAACGCAAGTTGACATTGGGTTTTCACCATCTATTGCTTCAATAACTGACATTAAATTATTATCAAGGTTTTTTTCATTGAGATAAAAGCCACCGTGGGGTCCCTTGGTAGATTGCACGAGGTCTTTCTTTGAAAGTTCTTGCAAAATCTTCGACAAAAAAGGCTGTGGAACATCCAATGTTCTTGCTATTTCTTTTACCCCATACTTTTTATTGTCTTCCTTTTTAGAAGCCAAAAACAAGACTGCTCTAATTCCGTATTTACAACTATTACTTAACAAGCCAATGCAAAATAAAGACACAAACGTCTGTTATTCACATAAAGTTATTAAGTAACAATTATCACAAAAGATGACCAAAGTCATTAATCAAATATAACTATATAAAGACCTTTATATCTTAATTTAATAAGACATGAAAAACAACTTAATTATTGTTATGGTATTTACGATGTTGATCGTTTTTGGCTGTGATCAGACCGAAAGTAATAAGACTGATACAACAAACACTGTAATGGTTGAAGATGCACTAGACCATGGTGGAGGGCAAGCAACAGTAGTTGACAATGAATCAGAAAAAAATATTTTACAAGTAGCTTTAGGTTCTGATGCGCACAAAACGTTGGTAGCGGCTGTGCAAGCTGCCAGTTACGAAAACGCGTTGGTAAATGCTGGCCCGTTTACAGTTTTTGCACCTACTGATGATGCATTTGGATTATTGCCAGAAGGAACTATAGAAGATCTAGTAAAACCTGAAAATCAAAAAACCTTACAAGACATCCTTGAATATCACGTGTATATCGGTAGTTTAAAAACTGAAGTTTTAACAGATGGTCGTGTTCTGGGAATGGCCAACGGAGGCAAAATAACCTGTGCAAGTGATGGCAAAACAGTCTCCGTTAATGGCGCAAATATTGTTGCTTCAGTGCCCTGCTCAAACGGAATGGTACATATTATTGATAAAGTATTGTTACCAGAATAAAAAAAAAATCAAGAAGTGCGTATTTTATAATTCGCACTTCTTTATATTTTAACAAATCTTGAAATCACCTTATTTCCCTTTGTATCTGTACAACAAATAAGATATACCCCTGTTTGTAACTGGCTAATTTTTAATAATCTATTTTCAGTACTAACTTTTTCAGTCATCTTCAACTTGCCGCCAATTGAATAAATTTCTACTGTAAATTCATTTTCTTGACCATATTCAATTAAAAGTGTTTCAGACGCTGGATTAGGGTAGGTTCTTAATGATAGTTTCATTAACTCATCAACCGCATTCACATGTTCAACTGTTGCCGTTGGTCCGCCGCTTGTTATGTAATACGAGCCTGAAGGGTTTTCAGCCAGTTTAACTGATCTTACTGTGTAAGTGTAATCTCCTCTAAACCAATTGGTCTCGTCAACAAAACTTGTGCTGGTAATCACAACGTCGTTTACCTTTTTAACAACTCCACTGGTATCCCATCTATAAATATTGTAACCGTCAATTTCACCATCTGCCGCGGTCCAAGTCAACTCTACATCACCGGCACTTGTTATGGCATTTAGACCACTTGGCCTTGACAAACCTTTCATTGTTAAGGTTGGATCTCCCATTAAAGCAATATGAATACTATTAAAACTATTATTAAAGTTTCCATTATCATAATCGGCTATGTTATTCATGGTGAGCTTGGTACCATAACCAATATTGTAGCCTTTTGCCATGTGGTGCACATACCATCTAGGGAGTCCACCCCAAAAACTAACTAAACTTTGATTACAAAGTGGTGCTCTTAAAAAGTTGTTGGCAATATCCCAGTCTCCAAAGTAGCTGCCAGCCAAAATGGTAAAAACATTATTTAAAGGGGCTTCAGCTATGTTGGTGGTTGATGCTCTTTTGTTATTAAACAGGCCGTTGCAAGTGGTAAACGAACCTGCCCCACAACCATAGCTCCAAGTAAAGCTTTCACGCCGTTGAGCCATTATGTAATCACTAGTATCTGAAATTTTATTATCGGTATAAAAAGTTGAAAAATTATGATAACCCGTTGATGCTAAATTAAATGCAGTAAAATTATTATCAATTAAGGCCTGATCGTTAGCTACCCATTTACCAATACGATAATTATGGTTTCTCTCAAAATAATTTCGCATAAGCTCTATTTCAGTTTTATCAAAGGCATTCATTTCCCAAAAATCAATCCTGCCAACCTGTAATTCTACATCACTTGGTATTTTAGTCTGATCGTACTTGCCATCACCCGGTACATTATCGCCCCTATCAAGTTTGGCGTCTTTGTGGTTTGCGCTCACATCTGTCCATTCACCATCAAGGTCGGCATAAAAAGCATCTGAAGCCCAAGCCCCTGTATGATTTCCCGAACCTTCAATGTGCCCATCGGGTGGTATTACGGCAAACTTTGTAAAGTTGCCTGAGTAAGGAACCGGCACATGCCCAATAATTACCAAAGCCACTGAATTTTCATCATAAGTATCAAGTATTCTTTGCTTAACATCAGGCACCAATTCATTTCGGCCGGCATAAATTGTTTTCGTTTGCCAACCTTCAAGCTCAAGATCTTCAGTAAACCTTTGTAGTTCACTTTGCAATGAATCAATAAAAAAACTATCAATCAGTACAATGGCCCCTCCTTTTACTGGGCTTGGTGCATATTTAAACCCAGCCGAAATATAGCCATAGGCTTTCATAGGGCTATTTTTCACTACTCCAATTTCATACGCCTGCCCTATTATCATCGATTTATCGGTATAAGCATTTGCAGGGGCATTTACGGTGGCTACCTCGT
>JBMYOR010000288.1:0-4482 GCA_049599535.1 Bacteroidia bacterium
GAATTTTTAATAATTTGTTCTCTGATATCTTTACTTTTAACCTCATCTGGTCTTAGTTTTAATGTTGTTTCAGCAACTGAGGTTAATGGCTCAACATTGTCTGTTTTTAATTCATTTAGTTTTTCAAGCTCTTTTTCAAGTTCTTCAAATTCTTTTTTTATTTCGTCTTGCTCCTTTGCCAACTCTTCGTCTGGTTTTTCTCCGTTTTCGGTTTCTTTCGCCAACTCATCTTGCTTTTTAGCAAGCTCATCAAGTTTTTCAATGGCATCTTTTAGTTTTTGCTCAACTTCAAGTTGCTTAAAATGTTCGAGTGCGGCATCTAACTCTTTTTCAAGCTCATCGTTATTAAGCTCCATATCTTCAAGTTCATCCTTGATATTCTCCTTGTTCTCATCAAGCATTTTTTGCAGCTCATCAAACATTTTTTTCATCTCTTCGTCCATCAACTCATCAAAAAGCTTCATTAATTGCTCATGCTTTTTTCGCAGGTTTTCATCAAGCTCCTTAAACTCATCCTGCTTCTTCATCATTTCTTTATAATCTTTATTTAGATTATCAACCTTGCTTTGTAATGATTTTTGTCGCTCTAATAATTTGCTTATTGCCTTTTTATCTTCCCACTCTAATTTATCTTTATTTATGAGCTTGTTCTGAATATCTTTAAGCTCTTCTTGCACTTTTTTAGCTTCGTCAAGCGCCTTAGCCATGTCAGTTTTTATGGTGCTAGATGTTTCGGCAACCAAGGCCTTTACTTCGTTTTTACTTGGTGCTTTAACAGTCATTCTTTTTGATTTGGAGCTTTTTCTACCATTTACGGCATCATTATCCCAAACCTGAAAATAAAACTCCAATTCATCTCCGGCTTCATAGCCAATTTGTCTCAAATCCCAATGGTGAAAAAAGCTTTGAATACTATTAGTACTTACGCCTATACTTTGACTTTTATAACCATCTTTTAACTTATTCTCCTTTTCGCTTTTGGTAAATCTGTAATTAAACGTGAGTGCCGATAGGCCATAATCATCGGTTAGCTCGCCTGAGAAAAAATATGATTTTAATGAACTAGTATCACTTACCATATTTACCTGTACGGTGGGGTAGGCATCTTTAACCACTTGCACACCATAACCCATTGAATCATTTACGGGTACAAACTCATTTATAGACTGTACATAGTACTTAGAATTATTAAAAACCTGCTTTGTAAACCTAAATGTGTTTTTGCTTATTCGTTCGCTTTTTTGCAACTTACCGTTCCAATTAAACCGTAAATTTTCAGTGTTTTCGGTTTGATACTTCCATTTGGCAATAGTGCCCTCAGGAATTGTAAAATCGCCAATATTGCTAAAGGCTTCATTTTTTTTGCCCGTATATTTTGGATATTCTAACTCAACATAAAATGATTTTAAAAAGGGTTTTGGCAACACCTTAAGCTCAAAAGTATTTGAATTAAACCCGCTGGCTTCAAAGTTAAAATCTAGGTTATTTTCTACATTTCGCAAATTGTAGGTAAACTCATTGGGTGCAATTTTGGTCATGCGGTAAGTATTACCACCCACATTTATTCTTACTAAAGCCGGTAGTACTTCACCCCTAATTTTTAATTTAAATTCAAAATCTTGATGCGCTAAAACCTCTAATTTTTCATTATCAAGCTCAAAGTCAAAAGGAGCCTCAGGTAAAAATTCTTCGTTGTAAGAAATAATACGTGCCGAACTTTTAAGAATAACATCAGGCACTTGAATCATTAACAGCAAAATGATAAGTAGTGGAATTGCTGCGTATTTAAGATACTTTCTATTCTTTTTGAAGTTGATTGCCATATTAAATGGCACCGGTTTTAACTCACTTATTTTTTGTTCAATACTTGCTTCAATTAGCGATTTACTCCCAAAATCGCTCTCTTGTAATTCAAGGGTGTTTAGTAGCTTATCTTTAATTTCAATAAAATGAACGCCTATAATTTGTGCGGCTTGTTTATGACTTATTTGCTTGCCCAATTTGGCCCAACTTGCAAAAGGCTTTGCTACCAAAACAGCAAATGCCCCAATATTTCCCAACAGGTAAACCCAAAAAATTAAGAGTCGTGGTGTTGTACCAAAGTTGCCGAAATACTCAAGCGTGGTAAAGAATAAAGTTGAAACCAATAAAATGGCCAAAAAGTAGATGGAGCCACGGAGTAATTCATTAAGATAGAAGCGCTTAATGAATGCATCGAGCTTTTGTATGAGGAATGAATAGTTGCTATTCAAAATTTGTTCGTTTGTTTAGATGCAATACAAACAAAAATAACGGATGGTTTAGTGCGAAGGGTTGAAAGTTTGTTAATTGCTCTTGCAGTTGGTTGTGCTATTAAGTTTTATAGGTATTGAGAGTTTTACCATAATGTCAAAAATTGAGTTTTTCGCTTATTTCATCCTTAGTTAGAGCGATTGAAATCGCTCGCTTCTGATCAGAAACGATGGAATTAATTCCATCGAAACTGCAGCATCATGCGCTATACCCATTTAGAGTTAATACTACCCTTATCTTAAAACCTAAGAACCTTTACAAGGCTAAAAACTCTAAGTATCAGCAAAATACCAATTAAGCTAATGATTCAACTTAGGTTTTGACTCTAGACTAAAACCGATTTCAACCAAACAACTAAAAACCATGACGTTACTTACCAAAAGGAAAAAATCCCTAATTATTTGATTTGCGAGTTTCATCAAACCAAAACTACGAAATTTCAACCCCATCTTACGAGGCTTTCTGACTCTTAAGGTATTCATCAGCCGTCATAACGGGCAAAACTGACTTTTTAAAATCCTTCGCATTTCGAGTAATGATTGCTTCGCAATTTGAATCAATGGCACAGAAGTATTGCAATGCATCTTCAAAATCTTTAAAGTCTGAATTAAGCCCTTTTTCTATGGTCTGTTCATTTATTGCGCTTGTTTCGCTTATAATCTTAAACTTCCTGAGTTTGTCTAAGGCTATTTGTGCGTTTTCGTATTTTGATATGAAATAATTGACTGTAGCAAATGATATTGGTGAAACCACTATCATCAATCTCCCTTTTTCGGCTAAAGTAGCAAGCTTGGCGGCTTCATTATAAAAGGGTACTCTTTCGCCCAACAAGTCTAACATTACGTTGGTATCTATAAAGACTCTTTTACTCATTTGTATTTTTCGATTAAGTGATCGGAGTATTCACTTTTATAATCCAAATCCAAAGGCACAGACTTAGTGGTTGACATGCTTTTTACAAATGGCGATATTTCAATTTCTGATGACTCCTTCTCGTTAGTCACAGATTTTAAATAAGCTTCAATTAATCGAGATAGACTGATTTTTTTATTAGCAGCATAAGCCTTGGCTTTTTCAATTATGGCTTGATCTAGTTTTAAGGTGAGTTTAGTATCCATGCTCTTTTTTATACGTGCAAATTTATTGATTTTAAACGTACCAGAAATAAGACTTATCTAAGATTAGATTACTCAGCCGACTTAGGTTTCCATTTGAAAGCCAAACCTAGTTCAATTACTTTTCAGCACAAACTATCTCGTTTTATCAAGTCTATAAAAAGGTGTGTAGCCTAGGCCAAACCAAAACCAATTGAAAACATCTGGATATCGATTTTGATTATTGACATTTAAGGGTCTCATATAGTTAAGTTCTAAATTCACATACCAACGGTAGCCTAAATCGTAATCAATTCTGCTGCTAAGGCCTAAATAAAGATTATTTACGGGGCTGCAATGGCTGTAATAATCGGAGAAACAATAGGCTCCTTGAGCAATGCTAGGGGCTAAAGAAAACTCAAATTGATCAATAAAATTGCCTAATAAAATTCTACGCCTAAAGGCCAATTGAATGCTATTCAAAGAAAAACTTTGACTTGGAAAATAGCGCTCAAATGACGTAATATAAATGTATTGATATCTAAGACTTAGACCTTTGCCAAGATTTACGTTTAATCCAAACTTTTGCCCAAGCTCTAGCTGATAAATATAAAAACCCGATGGGTCTCTGTAGCCGTAATCTTGAGGAGATATGAGACATTCAAAATCAACTGATAATTGAGTTGTTTCTTGACCATACATTTTATTGACACCTATAAGCAAAACAAGAGTGAGTGCCCACTTAAAATCAGGTACTTTTAACTTTAACATCGTTTTTAATAAGTCTAAAATAAGCTTTCAAAGTGGTCGATAGAAATTTGCAATGAGCATTAACATTCTTGAAATTCAAAAAAAAAAATACAATTAGCTTTTTCTTGCTTCTACAACTCAACCTTAGATTTAATAATCCTTTTGGCAATTCCTACATTGAGCTGCAATGGTGTATGTTTAGAAATTTGTCTTTGAATTGGTTGGTCATTGAGTTGCCATGCAATACCCAGTTCAGGTAAAGAAACTAAGTTGACTGAAGCTTGACAAAAGGCTTTGTACTTACCTCCTTTTTTTGACCAAAACGATTTTGAATACCTAAAATGCA
>JBMYOR010000289.1:0-4478 GCA_049599535.1 Bacteroidia bacterium
AAAATAAAAAATTTATTAAAGATGTTGTAACAGGCACTCTTGAAAGATATGAACTAATAGAAGAAACAATCACTATCCACCTGTCTAAAGATATTGATTTAAAAAAAACCGATAAATTGTTAAAACCAATTTTTACAATATTACCAACTATGTTTTACTTGTATTATGCATCATTAAATCTAATTTGTACTGTTAGGGCTTAAGTTTTCAGTTTGTAAAATAAAAAAGGCCGAGTAATTACTCGGCCTTTTTAAATGCGTTTTTAGATTAAACTATTGTAAGGCTGTGCTAAGCTTACTTACAATTTTTATATCGTTTACATTGCTATAATCAATTAAGTACATACCGTCAGCTGAAGATAACAGTAAAGTTCCGTTATAAGGAATTACATCATACGCAAACAAACCATCAAATTGCTTGATTAAGTTCTTATCTACATTTTCAGTTGTTTCTCGCAAATCATAAATCTTTAGGCCTTCGTCTGCATCGCATATAAACAATAAACCATTATCAACACCTAAGCCATGAGGATTGTACATGTTGTATGTTTCTATTAATGATGGAACGTTAAGATTTCTAATATCAATTAATTGCAATTCATTGGTATAGCCTTCACATTCGGTTCCGTTTCTTAAGGTTACAAATGCCATTGAGTCTTCAGCAACTACAGGATCACAACTACTTACATGCACAAATTTGCTAATTTGAGTAGGCGCTGTAGGGTTATTATTATCATAAATATACATACCATCTTGAGCCCCGATAAATAGATACTGCTCGTTACCTCTTGTATAAGGAAAAATAGTTTCAATATTCCAAGCTATGTCAATATCACCAATTTTACTCGGGTCATTGGGCGTTGCCAAATCAAATAAGTGCATTGAACCTGCCTCATCTATTACATAAAGGTTTCCCGACATGATTGTAAACCTAGCCATTGATCCGCCGGTGCCTGCTCCAGAACCTGTACTCTCATTCTGACCTGACCCGCCTCCACTAGAAAGTGTAGAAACATCATCTGCCATTAAAACATTTCCCCTTACAAGTGAACTCCCACTTTGGTTGCAATCCACTTCAATTTCTTCTACCTCCCAATCAATGGCAACGCCTTGGCTTTTATCTACCAACCAAGAACCTGCTCTTTCGTGTACCGATACATTTTCAGGAAAAACACTTAACTCTCTCCCTACTTCTTGTATATTATTTAGATTGGATAAATCAAATACCACAAGATCAATAAAATTATCGGCATATAAATACGAACCCTTTACAGCCATATCAATATTACCCGGAATTTTAATAAATGCTTCGTTTGCTGGGTTTGCTTTGTTTTCAATATTTACTATATGTATGCCTTGCCCCTTTTCATTTATAAATAAGTATTTGCCGTAAACATAGATTTTACCTGGTGTTTCAAGTGCACGTGGCCCTTCTACACCAACCATTTGCCTAACATTACTCATTGTTTCGTATACAGGGGTATACAATCTATAAAGCTTTGTTGAGTTGCAAGAATCTTGTATGCAAGAAGTAGTGAAAATACCAGCGGCTAAAACTGCCAATACTAGTAAAAATTGTTTCGGTTTCATAGTGTTTATTTTCATCGAGTATCAACCAAACGAAAGTGTGTTTATTAGGTTGCATTGAGCAACTGCTTATTAAGTAATTTCGTTGGAATCGAAGTTACAAAAACATGAGACTACTCCTTACATCCATTCTTTTCATTTTATGTTTTGCAGCAAATGCCCAAAGCAAACAAGATGTGGTTTATTTAAAAAATGGAAGCATTTTACGTGGTGAACTTATAAAAACCGACAGCATTACTGTAAGTATTGAAATATTAGGCGGAAACGTTTTTGTTTTTGAGAATGCCGAAGTTTTAAAAATAACACAAGAAAACGCTGTAAAATTAAATACCAAAGGCCCATTTACGCCCCAAAAAGATGGGTGGTACACCGAATTTAGCTTCGGAATTCCTTTTGGTATTGATCAATGGGGCTGGCCAACTGGGGGCATTACCTTAAATACGGTGGTTGGCTATCAATATAAAAGCATATTAAAATCGGGAATAGGAACAGGCATTGATTGGTATGCATGGGACGCCACCATGATTCCTTTGTTTGCGCGGGTTTCGGGCGATCTTACTAAAAAGATAAATACACCTTTTTATAGAATGGACGTTGGCTACTCAGCTAACATTACAAATAGTTGGAATAATGATGAAAAACACTACGGCGGCATTTTGTTAAACATTGGTGGAGGGTTAAAATTTAATACCCGTAAGAATGTATATTACTGCTTATCGCTAGGCTATAAAACACAATTTGCCAAAAGCCACTATTTTCAAACTTGGCTTGAAGAACCCTACTGGGAGTATAGGCAGTTTAATAGAATCGAAGGCAGGCTAGCCATAGGTTTCTAAAATCTCAATACGAACATTGATTCCTATACTGGGAAAAAATAATCCTTTTTGTAAAATATACTATAAGTTCATTTCAGAACATAATAAGGCATTTACAGCACATTTTAGTTAGCGGCACTCTTTTAGACAAGGTAATAGCAAGACAACCTTATTACTTTGAACAACCTGCAGTACATAATTCATGGTGTTTCGCTGAACCAAAAGAATTCATCGAACGCATTAAGTTGTTTAAAAAACACAACCACCTATTTACCTAGCAGTATTTGGTTTAAAGACATTTTAGCCCCTACTCTTTTAAGTTTAGATAAAACAATTTATATGTGCTCAAAATTGTCTTTGATTTGGAGTCTTAAAGTAAACCAAAACCCTTTAAGCCTTATTGCATGAACGGATTAACTCAAATAAAACTCACTAAACACTTTAACCTACATATCGTATTACTTATTATAACAACCGTACTCACATCATGCTCTAGCGACTCTGATACCCTTTGGTTTGAACAGGGTCAAATGCTTAGCCTAAAACTGACTAGCAAAGATTTTAAATACAATATTGAAGGCAATGAAGTAAATGAAATTGGTTATTTCTACAGCAAACGAAAAATTGAAGGGTTTAATAAAATGCTCATTAGTGGTGTTAAATCTACATGGGACAATGCGCCAATTAAGTTTAAAATGAAAGTTTTGTACAGGGGTCAAGAGCAATTGGTAACAAAAGAGCTAATTAAAGAAGGAATATATAGCAGCGAAAGCACAGAAGGTTTGTTTCAGATTTACTTTGAATTTATTGACGAAAATGGCATTTTTTGGTCAACTTACCCCAACCCAGCTAGTAAAAACAAACCAAAATCACATATTGAAATAATAAGTTTTGAGCCTAGATATTCACCTTTAAATGGCTCTAGAAAAGAAAAAGTAAGTTTAAGTTTTGAATCAACCTTTTATAATGAAGCGAATCAAAAATTAGATATTACCGGCGTAATGCATACTGTGGTTGAGCCTAAATTTTAGAAATAATTCAAGTACCGAATTAAACAACCAATTCTTAATTATTCGTAGCAAAACCATTTAATATTTTCTCGCTTCGATTTTCTAAAATACCTTTTCAGATACACTTCATTTTGTAAAAAACTTGGCGCTTTCTCTGTTTTAACAAAACCCATTTTTTTAGGCAATTTTGTATATAAGCTCCTTGGTGGCATGGCATTTTGTTGATCTTTAAATAAGCTGCACGTTTCATAACTATGCATCCAAACTTTTTTTATCTGCAGCTCGTTTTTTACAAACCATAATGTTGCTGAAATAAAAAGTTCATCCCACATTTTTGAAATAGGCAACATATAATTATAATACTTCCAAAAGTCAATCAACGATCCTTCAATATTTTCAAACATCAACAGTTGTTTACACTTTGCAACATCTGCATTTCTTAAATTTTTGGCTAGTTTATTCAATTCCCTCAGCCAATCGGTTTGTAACTCTTCTATTAAAACTTCATCAGTTTCAAAATCTAAATCTAAACGTACCCAGCCTAGTGTAATATCTTTTTCTGAAACCGGATGACAGGTGCAATTAAAAATCCCTTCGCCATACCAACTGGGTTTAAGCCACGACCTATATAATTCAAAATGCTCTTGGCTTAAGTTAATTCTTAAAACTAAACTATAACCACTCCTAGTGGTTTGCAGCCACTTGTCTTTTTTATGCTTTTTAGGCTCCTCGCCCCATTTGCTCACCTCAATATCAAACTCAAAGGTTTCTTTTGGCCAATAAAATTCAAGAGAATCTTTACAAACTTTTCTGTTACCGCTATTTTGTAAAAATTGTTCTTTAAACCAATTCTTTTGAAAAAGCTTGGCATCAAAGTCGTTTTTAATAGTTGCTACGCTAATTGTATCTCCATTTTGATTTTCAAGTAGACTTTGCACCAAATAGCGGTCTTTATAATAATAATATTTTATAGGAGCCGAATAGATTTCTTCAAGCTCAACAATTTCAGACTTATACATACTGTTTACTTCATGGGCCAACCACTACAGTTGACCCACTATTATATA
>JBMYOR010000290.1:0-4474 GCA_049599535.1 Bacteroidia bacterium
CTGTTATTTGCTGCTTGCGCTGTTTCTAATGCTCAAATTGTGAGTTTAGATCCTGCTACAGGCGGCGCCGAAGACGAGATTACTTTAACTTTTGATGCTGCTGCCGGAAATGGTGAGCTTGTTGGAGCAAGCAAAATTTATTTTCATCATGGTGTAGTAACTGATGCACCTGATGGCACCGATTGGAGCTATGTTATTGGCAATTGGGGTGCTGATGATGGCGTGGGCGAAATGACCAAGGTTTCAGGAGAAACTGATAAATGGGAAATTAAAATATCTCCAACACTTAGAGAGCATTTTGGTGTTCCTGCAGGCACTAATATTTTTAGAATATCATGTGTATTTAGAAGCGCGGATGGAAACACTAAAGGCACCATTTCAAGTGGCGAATATGGATGGGGCGAAGTATCTTCTAGTGGAGACTACTATATCAACCTTGACATGGACAACTTTTTGAGTTTTTCGGCGCCAAGTAGTGAAGTTAGTTATATTAATGTTGGCGATCATGTAGAATTTGGTGCAACAGCTTCTGCCGAAGTCTCAGAAATGAAACTTTTTCTTGACTTAAATGATGGAAATGGGTTCAAAGAAATGACATCAGTAAGTAGTGGAAAAACAATAAGTTATTCTTACAAAGCACCAAATACGCAGTTGGTTAATTGTAAGGTTACTGGAACAATTGATGGTGAAGAACTTGAAATTGAGACCACTCACAATATTGTAGTTAAAGGCAATACCAATAAGGCCGCTTTGCCTTCTGGAGTAATTGCCGGAATTAATTATCACGACAATGACGACTCAAAAGTGACTTTGGTATTGCAAGCTCCTGGTAAAGATTTTGGTTATGTGGTTGGTGATTTTACCAACTGGGCTGTGCTAGATGACTATCAAATGAATCAAACACCTGATGGAGAATACCTGTGGTTAGAGGTTGATGGTCTTGTAGCAAAAAAGCCTTATGTGTTTCAGTATTGGATTGAAGAAGATGTAAAGATTGGCGATCCTTATGCTGAGCAAACCGCCGACCCTTGGAACGACCAATGGATAGATGAAGAAACGCACCCAAATATTCCTGAATACACAAAAACGAGCTACCAATATGCCACGGTTTTAGAAACCGGACAAGAAGACTATGAGTGGTCGGCAACTGAAGACTCTTGGGAGCGACCAGAAGAAGATCATCTTGTTATTTATGAACTTCATATTAGAGATTTCTTAGCAAGTCATTCTTATAATGATCTTATAGACACGCTCACATACATAAAAAGACTGGGAGTTGACGCTATAGAGTTAATGCCAATTAGTGAGTTTGAAGGAAATGAGAGTTGGGGTTATAACCCATCTTACCACATGGCGGTTGACAAATATTATGGTACCAAAAACGATTTAAAACGATTTATTGAAGCGGCACATCAAATGGGTTTTCCGGTAATTTTAGATATGGTGTTGAACCATGCTTTCGGACAAAACCCATTGGTAAAACTATACTGGGATCAAAGTGCGGGTAAGCCTGCAGCAGACAATCCTTGGTTTAATCAAGATCATGTTGGGCCATATGATTGGGGATATGATTTTAATCACGAATCTCAATACACAAAAGACTATATAGATAGAGTAAATACCTTTTGGATTGAAGAATATCATTTTGATGGTTACAGATTTGACTTTACCAAAGGCTTCACCCAAAATGGGCCAAACATTGACAATTATGATGCCGATAGAATTGAGATTCTGAAAAGAATGGCTGATGTAATATGGGATGTTGATGAAGATGCCTATGTAATGCTAGAACATTGGGGTCCCGCTAATGAGGAGAATGAATTAGGTGCATACGGCATGAAAATGTGGAAGAACAGAAGTTATGATTATGTGCCGGCAGCAGTAGGTAGCAATAATGGCAATTTTAATAACATGGATAATGACTATTTCATACAATATTTCAATAGCCATGACGAGCGTCGTTTGAGCGAGCACATGCTTTCTGAAGGTGTAAACAATGGGTTTTATAATGTTAAGAATGAGCTTATCATGTATGAAAGAAGCAAAATGGCAGCCGCCTTTATGCTTTTAGTACCTGGGCCAAAAATGATTTGGCAGTTTGACGAGCTAGGTTACGATATTCATATTGACTATAATGGAAGAACTGGGAATAAGCCTTTGCCTTGGGGGCAAGGTGGTTTGTCTTATTATAATGATCCGTTGCGTCAGCACATTTACACCGTGTATGCGGGCCTAATGGAGCTAAGAAATACCATTGGACCCGAAGTGTTGGTAGCAGCACAAACCGACCATCAATTGAGCGATGTGGCAAAGCTGCTTTATTACAATACCAACGACATTGATTTATTAGTAATAGGAAACTTTAGTACCGAACCACAAACCAGAACAGTTAATCTGACAAGCGAGGCTGCAGGCACATGGTTCAATTATTTTACTGGCGAAGAAATAACCTTAATAAGTGGCGAGCAAAGCTTTGAATTGGCCGCAGGTGAGTGGCATGTGCTTACAAGTAAAAAGCTTAAAGAAGGCAATCCTGAAGTGGTTCAGGTGTTTGATAATCCAGTAACTATTACGCCGTATCCTTTTACTCAAAACGATGAAATTACCATAAGATTTGATGCTAAGAAGGCTTGGAAAGGCGAAACCAATGGTTTAATTGGCGCATCAAAAGTGTATATGCACAGTGGAGTGGTAACAAGCATTCCTACAGGAACTAATCTTACCAATGTGGTGGGTACTTTAACTGACGATGGCCTTGGAGAAATGACCAAAGTAGCTGGAGAAGATGACGTTTGGGAGATAACAATTACCCCTGAGCAATATTATAGTTTGGCAGGTGAAGATGCCTTTAGAATAGGTATGTTTTTTAGAGATGCCGACGATAGCAACCGTGGCTATGGATTTAGAGATAGCCAAGTATTTGTTGATATTGATTCTGACAAACCTTTTATTACAATTGAACCTGCCAGTTTTTGGGTGGGTGATGAAATTACCATCACTTTTAATGCTCGAAAAGGTAATAAGGAATTGGTAGGTGCCACTTCAGTTTACATGCACAGTGGCGCTGGAATCAAAAAAACTACTACCCCATGGACATCTACTTGGAACAATGCCGTAGGTAATTGGGGAGCTGACGATGGTTTGGGAAAAATGACCCGAGTAAGTGGTCAAGATGATATGTGGGAGATTAGCCTAACGCCATTAGATTATTATAGCCTTGATGCTGCCGATAATGTGTTTTGGATGAGCATGGTGTTTAGATCAGCAGATGGTAGCACTAAAGGTACGGGCACACCAGGAGAGATTGAAGGTGGATTTATACATACAGATCAAGACTTTTTTATGCAAAACGATTGGAATGTAAGTATAAATGAAAAAGATGATAATGAAATTAAGGTATATCCTAACCCAACTACAGGTTTATTGCATATTCAACCCATGCAAAATGGCATTTCATCGATTGAGCTTATAAATATGCACGGAAAAACTGTGACACAAGGTAAAAATAAAACGCACCAAACTACATTTGACATCACAGACCTTAAACCTGGTATATATTATGTGCGTGTTACTTCTGATAATGGAATCTACACAAAACAAATTGTGAAATACTAAGACAGCTTAATAGGCATTAAGCGCTGGCCGCCAACGATTAATCGTTGGCGGCTTTTTTATAACCTATACTTCAACTACAGCAAATAATTTGACTCCAATTTTTAGTTCAAGTATTGTTTAAACGGTGTATCGATTGTTGTACCACAAAATATAAAAATGGTATTAATATTCAGTTTGCCTTTGACTTGTGCTATTGATATCTAGTGCTACTAATCAAAACCAATGGAATTCATTCCTTCAAATCCAATTTTGGTATCATTGCTCATCATCACTAATTTAAAAACGAATTGGCCTTGAAAAATATCAAATGGTTTTTCCGCTTTTTTACACTTTTTGCTGCCTTGTCAGTGGCATTTTCGTTTTTAAGCATGGCGGCCGAAAGCACTTATACTCAAAACCCACTAAGCATTTGGGCTCGTTATTTTATTAAAACAAGTTCTTTGTTACGCAACCATATATACCCCATGTGTAACCCTCTTATGTATTGGTTTATTCTAATACTTATTTTAACCACTGTAGCCCTTTTGCTGAAAGTAACAATTCAAAAAATATTTATTAATTATTATAACTAAAACCTTCTTACTTAAGTTGACTTCGGTTTTGAAATAGAATCTGATAATTAAAAAACATCACAACTTTTAATTGCCTTTTGTCTTAATAATAAATACCAAAAACATCTTTTAGGAACCAAAAAGAAAAAAATAGGGGTATCGGTATTACTACCATAAGCACCGAAATGGACTGAAGTCCATCGTTCATGATCAGAAGCCAGCCATTTCAATCGCTCGTATGTGTAGTTTTACAGGATTTTTTGGTTTAGTGGCAAGGTTACCGATACCTTTAGAAAAAATTACCCCCT
>JBMYOR010000291.1:0-4468 GCA_049599535.1 Bacteroidia bacterium
TATTTTTATGAAACCCCTTATTGAAGAAGCTAAAGAAAGTGAAGAAGAAGATTTGAGTGCAAAGCCTGATGAAACAATGCCAAAAGATAGTTTTAGGTACTATTTTCAAACAGGGTTTGAAGACTTAGAAACAGGGCCCAATAAAAACTCTGATGTATTCAACTTTAATAAGATTGATAATAGCGATTTAGTTAATAGCGGTAAAGATGATAAAGATAAAAGGAGTCAAGCGAGTTACTATTTCTTAACTTTTTCTCCTGACCAAGTAATTACACAATTTGATATAGGATATTTTAATACTCCTTATTTACCCTATAGGCAAGGAGAAAATAGCATAAATTCACCCGGATTAAGAGGGCTATCGCGTATTGCAATAAGCGATAGGTTTAAAGATTACAGGCTTGAGGCAGGTGCCAGACCATCTATTAGTTTTAATAGTATAGATGTTTTTGCTCGTTATGAAAATGTAAAAAGGAGAATAGATAAGGAAGTTTTCTTTTTTAGAACCTCTAATAGATATTTTACAGATACCGCCAATATTAAATCTATAAATCAAGAACTTAGGGCAACCTATAAATATCCGTTTTCTGAGATAGCAAGAATCGGGATAACAGGTTTTTTAAGAGAAGATACTGAAGCTGAACTCGCAACTGAACGAAACACCCTAGAAAGTAGCCCAAATACTACTTACTGGTTTGGGGGCAAGGCCGAATTTGTTTTTGATAACAGTATAGAAGACGGTACAAATATTATTTATGGTACCAAAATGAAGTTTTATTATGAGCACTACAACCAGTTTTTAGGTTCTAAGGCTCTAAATATTGTAGGTGGCGATTTACGGCACTACCAGAAGATTTACAGAGTATTTATCTGGGCTAATCGTTTTGCATTTGCATCATCGTTGGGAAATCAAAAGGTAGTTTACTTTTTAGGGGGAACCGAAAACTGGATGGTTCCTAGGTTTAATTCTGAAATAAATGTAGATGAAGAAATTGACTACATATATAAATCAGCAGCGGTAAACCTAAGAGGCTTTAGACAAAATATTAGAAACGGTGCGTCATACGCAGTCGCAAATAGCGAATTAAGATTACCTGTGTTTAGGTTTTTTTCAAATAAGCCATTAAAAAGTAGCTTTTTAGAAAATTTTCAGGTTATTGGTTTTGCCGATGCAGGGGTAGCCTTTAATGGCTTGTCTCCTTTTAGCGAAGACAATGCATTTAATAAGAAAATATTTTATGCCGATCCGGTTAAAATAGAACGCTGGAGTTTAAGAAAACCAATTGTAGGTGGCTACGGTTTTGGATTACGTAGTAATTTAATGGGATACTTTGTACGTTTAGATTGGGCTTGGGGTTTAGAGTCGGGCATAGAACCCGAACGTAGGTTTTATTTGAGTATTGGTACTGATTTTTAGATAATTTACAAAACTAGTCTAAATCGTATTTCATACTTAATAAATTAACTGCTGCTTCGGCAGACTCTTGGCCTTTGTTGCCAAACTGTCCGCCAGCTCTATCTAGTGCTTGCTTATATGTGTTTACGGTAAGCAATCCAAATCCAATAGGGACACTAAAATTAACAGACATTTCGCTTAAACGATGGGATACCACTTCTGAAATGTAATCAAAATGTGGTGTTTCGCCCTTTACTAAACAACCAATTCCAACTAGTGCATCGTACTTTTTATCAATTAGGTATTTGAGACCTAATGGAAGCTCAAAGGCACCACTAACTTCATGAACTGTAATGTTATGTTCAGGTACTCCTAACTCTTTTAATGTATCTACTGCACCATTTCTCAAGGCATGCGTAATTTCTGAATTCCATTCAGCTACAACAATACCATATTTGGCACCCTTTATTCTCGGATGAAAAGATTTACGAGTAGGGTTTGGCCCTTCTTTCATTATTTACTCGTTTCGGCTCTGCTAATGTATTTATCTATACTAGTTCCAATTTGAGTGCTGCCGTACTCATCTTTGATCTTTTTGTACGCTATTAAAGCTTTATCATTTTGACCTAATTTTTCATAAACCAAGCCTGCTTTTTTCAAATACATTGCACTCGTGTATTCATTTTCATCTGCATTTGCAGCATTATTGTAATATGTGGCAGCTTCAGCATATTCACCAAGTTCGCATAGGGCATCACCGCAAGCACCTTTAGCCAAAGGGCCTAAAAGTCTACTTTCAGTATCAAACTTTTTTAAATGATCAACTGCTGCATTAAAATAATCAAGTGCTTTTATTGAATCTTTAGCGTTTCCGCCTATTTTTAAATTGCAAATACCTGCATAATAGTGGGCCAAAGATCCCGCGTCAGTTAATCCATAATTGTCAGCAATCTCTTCAAAACCTGGTTTTTGATCGTTACCGTTCAAGGCTAAATTAAATGAGTCAACTTCAAATTGCTGCTCGGCCCAAAACATATCGCTAAGGGCTTGCTCTTGTTTTGGCTCAAGGTAAAACCGTGTAAAACCTACATAAGCCAAGGCAATTGCAATAAGCGCTCCACCAGCTATGCTTAGTGGTTTTTGAAATTTTTCAATTGGGTTTGATGAGTTTAACTCTTCGATCTCTACGTTAGTATTTGCCATCTAAGGGGGTATTCTAAATGTGGGTGTTAATCAATTAAAAATGGATAATCTTCTTGCTTGTATACATCTGTAAAAAGCTCACGTTCATCCGGAAAAGGTGAGTCTTCAGCAAATTCAACTGAAGCTTCAACATCTTTCAAAACCTCTTGCTCAATTGCTTTGAGTTCTTCTTCGGTTGCAAAATTGTTCTCTAGAATCGTTTTTTTACATTGCTCTAAAGGATCAATTTCTCTGTATTCTTTTACTTCGTCTCGGGTTCTATATTTACCAGGGTCACTCATCGAGTGTCCTTTATATCTATATGTTTTTATATCGAGTAAAGTAGGTAGGCTTTCAGTTCTAGCTCTTTCAGCTGCTTCGGCTATGGCGTTGTGCACTTCTTCTACGTTCATACCATCAACGCTTCTGCTAGGCATATCATAAGCGTCGCCCAATTTGCTCAGCTCTGTTACGTTTGATGTTCGTTCTACTGAAGTACCCATTGCATATTTATTATTCTCTACAATAAATATTACGGGTAATTTCCAGGTCATGGCCATGTTAAATGTTTCATGTAATGCACCTTGCCTCACTGCGCCATCGCCCATAAAGGTTATACAAACATTTTTAGTGCCTAAATATTTCTCGCTAAAGGCAATGCCTGCACCCATTGGTATTTGAGCTCCAACAATACCGTGGCCGCCGTACATGTTTTTTGCAACATCAAATATGTGCATTGAACCACCTTTGCCTTTGGTGCAGCCTGTTGCTTTACCATATAGCTCGGCCATAATTGATTGCGGACTAGTTCCAACTACCAAACCATGACCATGATCCCTGTAAGCGGTTATCATTTTGTCATCTTTTGTAATGGCTGACATCATACCAGCCGCCACCGCTTCTTGACCTATATATAAGTGGCAAAATCCTCTGATTTTTGTTCCATACAGTTGACCCGCTCGCTCTTCAAAGCGACGCATCATCATCATTTGTTCAAACCAAGTAAGGTATGTCTCTTTTGAAAATGTTGTTTTTGCCATTTAGACGCAGATTTTATGGTAAAAAAATCAAGGCGCAAAAATAAGGTTTTAATTGTTTTGAAAAACCCATAATCTGTGCCTGATTGAATAACTCTTTACAAGAGTAATTGTTTAAGTTGTGGTATTGAGTTTTCGGCTGTTTTTGAAATACTCGTGAAATCGCCAGGAATGTGTAAATCGTTAGCATTTGGGTCTATAATGATTTTGTTGCAAGCACTTTGCACATACTGGGTTAAACCCGCCGCCGGATAAACTTGAAGCGATGTGCCAATGATTAAAAAAATATCTGCTTTCATTACTTCAAGAGCAGCTAGCTCAAGTTTAGGAACTGGTTCACCAAACCAAACTATAAATGGCCTTAGTTGGCTACCTAGCTCGCATAGGTCGCCAATATGTATATCTTTTTCTTTAATCTCATAAATTAAATCTTGATTAATACTGCTTTGAGCTTTTAGGATTTCACCATGTAAATGAATGATTTTGGTAGAGCCTGCGCGCTCATGTAAATCATCAATATTTTGCGTAATGATGCTTACATTAAAATAGTTTTCAAGTTCGGCTAAAAATAAATGTGCTTTATTGGGGTGTGCATCGCGTACGTTTTTTCGTCGTTGATTATAAAAATCTAAAACCATGGCCGGGTCTGCTTTCCACCCTTGTGGCGATGCTACTTTGGTTACATCGTGTCCTTCCCAAAGTCCTCCAGAATCTCTAAAAGTTTTTATGCCGCTTTCGGCGCTAATTCCGGCACCACTTAGTATTACGAGATTTTTTTTCATTTGAATTGATTTATTAGCTGCTTATCTCAACATTTTGGGGTTTAATTGGGCTTTTACCATTTAGGGCGCAA
>JBMYOR010000292.1:0-4465 GCA_049599535.1 Bacteroidia bacterium
ACAAAAAGGTTACGCTAACACCAAAACGCGCGAAATTGCCGAAGAAGCAGGAATCAATCTTGCCTTACTCAATTATTATTTCCGCAGTAAGGAGAAGCTCTTTGAGATGATAATGCTTGAAAAATTGGGTATGTTTTTATCAAACATGCAGCACATTCTCAATGATGACTTGGAGTTTGATGAACAAGTTGAAAAAGTAGTAGCGGGCTATATAGACCTGCTCAGCGAGCAACCTGATTTGCCCATTTTTGTATTGAGCGAACTCAGAAACTTTCCTAACTCCATGATTAAGAATTCAGGAATGGCAGAAAAGATGAGAGAAACGAGGTTCTTTAAATCGCTTATGCAAAAGAACACTAAGGTTAATCCGGTGCATTTCTTTTTGAATATTGTTGGTCTCTCAGTATTTCCTTTTGTGGTAAAACCTATGGTGCAAAACATAACGGGTATTGAAAATGAACAATACAACAAACTAATGCACGAGCGTAAAACGCTTATCTCTCAATGGATTAAACAAATGATAGAACAGAGTTAAAAAAATTTACCCCATGATTAAACAACTGTTTAAAACACTCGACCAATGAAAAAGACTTTCATCATCATCCTGCTGTTTTTTGGAGCCAACTACTTAACTAAAGCTCAAAAACTCGATTTGAGCACCTGTTTA
Source organism: Bacteroidia bacterium (assembly GCA_049599535.1). Classification (GTDB taxonomy): domain Bacteria; phylum Bacteroidota; class Bacteroidia; order CAILMK01; family JACPUW01; genus JACPUW01. The sequence continues at coordinate 668 of JBMYOR010000292.1, forward strand.
GATAGTGCGGTGGCCTATATGCCGGCCTTACAACAGGATGAAGCCATAAGAAACACGCTGAGCAACAAGCTCAGATCGCACGAAACCGTAAACCTGCCTTCATTGCAAGTCAATGGCCAAATTACCTACCAATCGGCCGTGCCTGAGCTTCCTTTTACAATTCCTAATATGCCTGGACTTGAGATTCCGCAAACGCAATTTAGAACCTACCTTGAAGTTACACAGCCCATTTACAACGGTGGAATGGCCAATGCTCTAAAAGGTGCTGAAACAGCCAATGCCATGGTTCAAATTGAGCAGTTAAAAATTAGTGAGCTTAATGTGAAAAAACAAGTAACGGAGCTTTACTACAATGTTGTTGAAATAGAATACCAAAAAGCCACCCTTGATAAAACACTTGAGCTGGTTTTAGAAAAACAGAAAGTGGTAGAATCTGCAATTAAAAATGGCGTGGCGCAGCAAAATGATTTACTAAAACTGCAAACCCAAGTGCTCAGTCTGCAAAACCAAAAGAGCATGTTAGCGCAAAGGCAAAATGCTGCCAAAGAAGTACTTGAAATTCTATGTGGGTTTGAAATCACGGATTCACATGTTTTTAGGGCATCAGAAGCGGATTTTAAGCCAAGTATCGACTTGAAGAATAATGCTGAAATCAAGTATCTAAACGCTAAAACAACTGCTCTTAAAAGCTCTGAAGACTTGCTCAAAAGCAAGCGTATGCCAAAAGTGATGGCCTTTGGTCAAAGCGGTTTTGGCCAACCGAATCCGCTTAACTTTTTTGAAGCAGATGTATCAGGTTACTACATGGTGGGTGCCAAACTACAATGGAAATTAACCGACTGGGGCAATACCCAACGAGACATTGAGAACCTTGAAATTAGTACGGATCAAATTGCTCTGATAACTGAGCAAAAAAGCATAGAGCTCAACTCTAAAATTGCTCAAATGCAATCAGAAATTGAAATTCTTGAAAAAGCCATTAACAATGATGAGCAACTGCTAAAACTTAAAGCTCAGATTGTAACAAATGCCAAAAAGCAATATGAAGAAGGCATTATCACATTCACCGACTACATGAATGAAGAGCTGGAACTTAAGCAAACCGAAATGGCACTTGGCACACATAAAACCCAATTGCTCAAAACTCAATATTTACTTCAATTAGAAATCGGAAACCTGTAAATAATAAAAAATGGAATATTTAAAATATATAATTAACAACTTAACTAACTCGCAGGCAATAGCCCCATCCCAAACCCTTCCCCACAGGGAAGGACCAGTTTCTTCCCCGGCAAGCTGGCGGGAAGTTAGATGGGGGCTAATAATCATACTTTTTGCCAGTCTCATTTCTTCCTGTTCTGACTCAAACGACCTAGCCGATGCTTATGGAAACTTTGAAGCGGACGAAATAACCATATCTGCCGAAGCCAATGGCAAAGTGCTGAAAATGAATATAAGCGAAGGTGATGTTATAAAATCAGGCGCCAACGTTGCCGAAATTGATTCTACACCATTGGTACTTAAAAAGAAACAATTGTACGCTGCCATTAAAGCCGTAAAAGCTAAGCTACCCAATGAGCGTATTCAACTTGCAGGTATTGATGAGCAACTGAAAACATTGGCCACCGAAAAAGCACGTGTTGAGCGTTTGGTTAAGGAAAATGCAGCGCCGTCAAAATCACTCGATGACATTAACGCCCAAATTGAAACAGTGAAAAAAGAAAGAACCGCGGCTGCCAACAGACTGGCAGTTCAGCGAAATGGTATGCTGGCTGAAATAGATCCCATTAAGGTACAAATACAACAAATCAACGATCAAATAGCTAAATGCAAGCTTGCAAACCCCATTAATGGTACGGTGCTTAATACCTTTTGTGAGCAGAACGAAATGATAGGTGCTGGCCGCCCTGTCTATTCCATTGCATCTTTAAACCCATTGATCTTAAAAGCTTATGTGACTGAAAACGAGCTTTCGAGTATAAAGATCGGTGACAGCTACACCATTAAATACGATAATAAAGAAGGAATGGCCGAAACAAGTGGTAAATTAATTTGGGTGAGCAGCGAGGCCGAGTTTACGCCAAAAATGATCCAAACCAAAGATGAAAGAGCCAACCAAGTTTATGCCATAAAACTTGAAGTTGAGAATGATGGCAGCCTAAAAATAGGGATGCCGGCTGAAGTGTATTTCAATGAAAGTGCAGAATAATGCAAGCCGCCATTTCCATTTCAAACATTTCTAAAAGCTACGGACAAGTGGCTGCACTCAAAAACATCTCTTTTGATGTAAATGATGGTGAGCTTTTTGGACTTATTGGCCCAGATGGCGCTGGTAAATCATCGCTCTTTAGAATACTTACCACACTCATTTTGGCTGATAAAGGCGAAGCAAATGTGGTTGGCTTGAATGTAGCTAAAGACCACATGCAAATAAGGCAAAGAATTGGCTATATGCCCGGCAGGTTCTCACTTTACCAAGACTTGACCGTACAAGAGAATCTCGATTTTTTTGCCACCATTTTCAAAACATCTATTGAAGAAAACTACCACCTGATTAAAGAGATCTACGTTCAGCTTGAGCCCTTTAAAAAACGTCCTGCTGGTAAATTATCAGGCGGAATGAAACAAAAACTTGCGCTTTGTTGTGCCCTTATTCATAAGCCCGATGTGCTGTTTTTAGACGAGCCAACTACAGGTGTTGACCCAGTTTCGAGAAAAGAATTTTGGCAAATGCTAAAACGATTAAAAGCGCAGGGGATAGCCATTTTGGTATCAACACCATATATGGATGAAGCGGCGCTTTGCGATAGAATAGCACTGATTCAAAAAGGCAAAATCCTTAAAATTGACTCACCAGAGCATATTCACAAAGACTACGACGGCAACCTGTTTAGTGTAAAAAGTAAAGACACTTATGGCCTTATACAGCATTTACGCTCCTTGCCACAGGTAAATAGTTGTTATGCTTTTGGAGAATACTTGCATGTAACGCTCAATGTATCATTAAAAGAAACAACCACCCTTCTTGAAGCTATAAAGGCTGAAAATTTCAATGATCTTGAATGGAAAAAAAGTGAGCCCGGAATTGAAGATGTCTTTATGCAATTGCTCTCGAAGAGTTCAGATGAAAGCTTAAAGTTTAAGGTTCAAAGTACAAGCAATTGAAATCATTAGTTATGAAAACGACATCTCTTCCAAAATTTGCTTTGACTCTGGATAATAGCCTTAAAGTTATTTTTCACTGCGGACTTAAATCATTTCTGTGGATTGACGCCTTTCAAACAAACCCAAAATTTTAATAATCAATTAGATGGAAGCCGTAATAACCGCCAATAAACTGACCAAAAAATTTGGAGACTTTGTTGCTACCAATGAGATAACTTTTGAAGTGGACAAGGGTGAAATATTTGGTTTTCTCGGAGCAAATGGCGCAGGAAAAACAACTGCCATGCGAATGCTATGCGGTCTTCTAAAACCCAGTTATGGTCAAGCCACTGTTGCGGGCTTTGACATTGCCAAGCAAACTGAAAAAGTGAAGCAGAACATTGGCTACATGAGCCAAAAATTCAGTTTGTACGAAGACCTATCGGTGAAGCAGAATTTCAGGTTTTATGGTGGGGTTTATAAGCTCAAAAAGCAGGTAATTGACCAACGCCTAAAAAAGCTGCTAGGAAACTTAGGGATGCTTGAAATAGAGAATAGCCTAGTGGCATCATTGCCTTTGGGTTGGAAACAAAAACTGGCTTTTTCATTGGCCATGTTGCACGAACCCAAAATCATTTTTTTGGATGAACCCAC
>JBMYOR010000293.1:0-4459 GCA_049599535.1 Bacteroidia bacterium
ACAGCCAAGCCTTACAGCCTTCCAATTTGAGTTATACCCTAATCCTGCTCAAAATGTGATTAATCTAAGAATAGCTGCTCAAAACAGAGTTGAAATAACTGCATCACTTGTTGATGTAAATGGCAAATTGGTCGCTTCGTTAATCAACGATACAATTGAAGCCGGTGTTAAAAAATTCCATTTAAATAAAGACTTATTCCATTTAGTTCCTGGTGTTTATTACATACAAGTACAAGCTAAAGGAGCTTTTAGAACGGAGAAATTGGTAATTGTTGAATAGCAGGATTCTCGATGTCCGACACTTCTAAAGTGTCAGACATCTGATAAGAGCAAAATGCTGCTTGGACTAACGTTCTACGAAAATTGAGATGTCGGACCCCGTATAGGTGTCGGACATCGGGTTACGACTCAGTTTCAAATAGTTTGATGATATTTTTTTATATGATGTCCGACACTTCTAAAGTGTCCGACATCTGATACAAGCACAATGCTGTTTGGACTAACGTTCTACAAAAAATGAGATGTCTGACACCGTACAGGTGTCGGACATCAGGTTACAACTCAGTTTCAAATAGTTTGATGATTTTTTTATTTGATGTCCGACACTTCTAAAGTGTCCGACATCTGATTCAAGCACAATGCTGTCTGAACTAATATTCTATAAAAATGAGATATCGGACACCATGCAGGTGTCGGATATCAATGGCCATCTTCTAGTAGATTATTGCATAAGATTGCTCGTAAAAATCTTCATTACCAAAGTCTATAATTTCTTGAGCAAGCATTGTATTGCAAATCCCTTCAATGCCTTTGTAATATTCATTGAATGAAGAATATGGCCAATCTTCCAGTTTAGAAACTAAACCCGCTTTTAATGGATTTTGATGAATGTAATGAAAAGCAATAAAAGGGTAGTTTTCATCAGCACTCTCAACGATTTTGAGCTTTGCTTTTGGTCGAAATAGTGCTCCCGATCGACTTTCTTGTTTATTTATCCCTTTGGTATACGTGCTTTGAAAATTCCGAATAGCGTTGAGAATCTCTGGCATTTCAACTGAACCTACTTTAACAGTTTTAGCCGCTGACTCTTTTGTGTGAACAAGGAAATGGTAATGATTTGGCATTAAGCAATAGCTCAAAATATCGGCATGTTTCTGAATCTGAACTTTTACCTTTTCAAGAAAGTATGTGTAGTTCCGTTCTTGAAAAAAGACCTTTTCTCTATTGTTCCCTTGATTGTAAATGTGGTAAATTGCATTTGGCTCAATCATAGCAGCTTTTTTCAAAAATAGCATTGAGCTCCGATACTTTATGGTTGTTGGCATTGGAGCTGGGCAGTTTATTGCTCTTTTGTTTCGGCAGAGCAAGATGTCGGACACCGTGTAGGTGTCGGACATCGGATTACCAATGAATTACAAAAAGTTTGAAAATATTTTTTTATATGATGTCCGACACTTCTTGAATGTCCGACATCTGATGCAAGCACAATGATGTCTGGACTACTATTCTACGAAAATTGAGATGTCGGACACCGCCTAGGTGTCGGACATCAGGATTTAACGCAGTTTCACACATCATCTTTAAATCTTCAAATTCTCAAATTTTCAAATTAACATAGATTTGAAAGCATGCAGACTGAAGCCATTTACAAACTATTTAAGCAATCAAAAGGAATTTCAACCGATACCAGAAGCATTGAAGAAGGACAGCTCTTTTTTGCCTTGAGCGGCCCCAACTTTAATGCCAATAAGTTTGCGCAAATGGCCATTGACAAAGGTGCTATTGCAGCAGTGGTTGACCATAAAGATTATGCAGTAAATGATAATTATATACTTGTAGAAGACTGCCTAAAGCAGCTACAGGCTTTAGCGAATTACCACCGAAACCAATTAGAATGCACTATAATAGCGGTATGCGGAAGCAATGGAAAAACAACTAGCAAGGAGCTTATTGCCAGAGTTTTAGAAAGCACATTTAATACCTTTTACACGCCAGGAAATTTCAATAATCATATTGGTGTGCCTTTGAGCTTGCTAATGCTTAAACCCGAACATGAATATGCAGTAATAGAAATGGGCGCCAACCATGCAGGTGAGCATGAATTACTTTGCCAAATAGCTGAACCCGATTTTGGCGTAATAACCAATAATGGCAAAGACCACCTTGAAGGTTTTGGAAGCATTGAAGGCGTAATAAAAGCCAATGCGGAGTTATTTCATTATTTAGAAGAGAATCTTAAAACAGCTTTCGTAAATGCTGATGATGACATTTTAATGACAAACTCTGAAAACATTGCCCGCATTTGCTATGGAACAAGCGTCGACTCAGATTGTCAAGTGAGTTTACTAAACACCTTTCCGTTTACTAAAGTAAAACTCAACTTTAGATCGCCTGAAGCATGCGAAGTTGTAGAAAGTCAAATGTTTGGTTCATTTCAACAGCACAATTTGGCGCTCGCCGCAAGCATTGGTAATCATTTTGATGTTGATTCAGAAAAAATCAAGGACGCATTAGAAAGCTATCAACCTGCCAACATGCGCACGCAACTAACTCAGTGGCAAGGCAATGATATTTTGCTTGATGCTTATAATGCTAACCCGAGCAGTGTAATGGCCATTCTAAATGACTTTGTAAAATTCAACCACCGTAAAAAAGGGGTTGTCCTTGGCGATATGCTTGAAATGGGCGATGCTTCTTTTGGCGAACACAAAGCTGTAGTTGAATTTTTGAAGCAATACAAATTCAGTTTTGTGGCTTTGGTAGGGAAAGAGTTTGCCAAACACCAAATTGATGGCTTTCATTACTTCGAAAAGAATACTGATGCCAAATCTTGGCTTTTACAGAATGGCACAAAAGACCATTATATCTTAATTAAAGGTTCACGTGGGTTGAAGCTCGAAGATATTATAAAATAGGGGTATCTGGAATGATGCCCCAAGACAATTCGATGGAATAAATTCCATCGTTTCTGATCAGTAACGAGCGATTTCAATCGCTCGTACTAAGGATGAAATAAGCGAAAAACTCAATTTTTGACTTTATGGTACAACTCCCGATACCCCTATTTAAAATAAATAAGCTAAAGAGTGTAGCCGCCACTAAACCTTCCCAAAGTCATTTGAGGTTTTGGCGCCCTTTTTCTGAACAAGCCCTTTAGATGCCTTTCTTCAATTAGGTAGGATAACTCCACTGTTTTCTCAACTGAATGATTTGCCGTATTGACTTCTATTGCCACAGTTTGTGGCTTACCTACTTTTTTGCCAAGTTTAAAAAGCTGAAAACTAAATTCGGTTTGCTCTCCATTATGTTCATAGGTAAACTCTCCGTTCTCATCAGCAAAAACCATGTGTCGGCCATTAATTTCAAGTACGGCATTTGGAAAAATCTCATCATTTAACAAAACCTTGCCTTTAATTACCACCTGCCTTTGTAACTGATTATCAGCATTGTAATTCTTAAAACTATCTTGTGTTTGAACTTGTGTTTGTGGGCTTTGGCCTTCTGCCAAATTGGGCAGAAACACGGTGGCTCCAATAAAAATGGTAGCTGCCACCTTAATTAATTCAAAACCGCTTGCCCTTTTAAATTCAGGCAGTATGGGTCTTTGCAATTGATCATTTCTAATACGACCACATACTTTTTGCCCCTGCCTTTCTTTCAGATAACTGTAAATCTCTTTATCGGTCATTCTTGAAAAACCCATCACATACTCTTCGCAATTTGCACAAAACCTTGAGCCATCTCCCTGAATCATATCGTTCCAAGACTCTTTGCAGGGATTTTTTATCGTCAGGTTCATTGGTTTTGATTTGCCCATGGCTTTGAAATTTAAAATGTAAACGAATCAATTATTCGCAAAGTATAAATTCAATTAATAAACAGAAGGTCTTTGGCATCAATCCTACCTTTGCACCACCAAAACACCAATAATGAATATTAAACGCCCCAGCGATTCTATTACTACCATGACCAATCTTGTAATGCCCAACGACACCAATATTGTAGGCAACCTTTTTGGCGGCAAACTCATGGAATGGATGGATATATGCGGTGCGCTTTCTGCGGCTCGCCATTGCAAACAGGTAGCTGTTACGGCATCGGTTAACAATATTTCATTTAAAGAGCCTATTCATTTGGGCGAAACCGTATCCTTAGTAGCTAGAGTTGTTCGCTCCTTTAATACTTCAATGGAAGTATATATTGAAGTTTATGCAGAAAACATAAGAAAAGGCACCAAACGAAAAAGTAACGATGCCTACTTTACTTACGTTGCGGTTGATGAAAATTATAAAACGGTAAAGGTGCCGGCTATTCAGCCACTTTCTAGCGAAGAACAAGAGTTGTTTGAGCTCTCGTTAATCAGAAAACAACTTAAACTTTTAATGGCCGACAAAATAACTTTGAAAAGCGCCTCTTTAGAAAGTTATGCTAGCATTGTTAATATTATACAAAAAATCAA
>JBMYOR010000294.1:0-4431 GCA_049599535.1 Bacteroidia bacterium
ACTTATGCCATTTGTTACAGAAGAGCTTTACCACATACTCAAAGAAAGAAAAGATGGTGAGAGCATTTGTGTAGCCGATTACCCAATCGCAGAAGATTTTAACAGCAATAAATTAAAGAGTTACGAACTGTTAGACTCTCTTATTTCTGATGCAAGAAACTACAAAGTTTCTCAAAAAATGAGTTTAGGTGCCAAATTAGAATGTAAGGTAATTACCTCAGAAAATGATTTTTTCAATGAATTCAACTATTTAATTGAAGCTTCTGCCGGAATTTCTATTTCCGAAATCACTGATGAAAATCCAATAGGAAAGCAATCTTTTTTAAGCGGTACTTCTGAAATTTTTGATTTGAATTCTGACACAAAAATGTCTGAAGAAGAGATTAACGAAACAAAATCTGAAATAAAAAGACTTGAAGGTTTTTTAAAAGGAATTGACAAAAAACTATCAAACGAAAGGTTTGTAAACAATGCACCTGAGCAAGTAATTGCTAATGAAAAAAAGAAGCAATCAGATACAATAAATAAAATTAATAGTTTAAAAGACAAGCTTGATAGAGCAAATTAATTTAACAATAATAGTCGCAAAGAAATAAATGGACGTACTTTCGCTGCTGTTATTGCAATTCGTTAATTATTAAGCAATTAGACATTGTTTAATAGCTTAAATTGACGTTTTGTTTAATATGTTCTATTACTTTAATTTTTTTATTTAATGAATCTTTTCGTAGCCCGCTTGAGCTATACGACCACAAATGATGGTCTGCAACAAGCATTTGAACCATTTGGTGAAGTATCATCAGCAAGAGTTATAATGGACCGAGACACAGGTAAATCTAAGGGTTTCGGTTTTGTAGAAATGCCTGACGATGAAGCCGCTCAAAACGCCATCAACGAACTTAATGAAAGCGACCTTGATGGTAGAACAATTGTAGTAAAAGAAGCCAATGACAACGGTGGTGGAAACCGCGGTGGTGGCGGAGGTAGAAGTTTTGGAAATCGCGGTGGCGGTGGAAGAGACAACTACTCACGCAGAGATGGCGGCGGAAGCCGTGATGGTGGATATGAAAGAAGAAGATCTTACTAAGATATAATTCACATTTCCGGAAAAATTGACAACACCCTGCTTTACAGCAGGGTGTGTTGTTAATAGGCAGCACGATTTTAGGAATTATAAAAAAAATATTCTACTTTCGCGCTCCAATTTAAAAATTTTTAGTTATCGCTGGAAGACCACCTACCAAACCCAAAACCCTCAGAAATGGGTTTTATTTGGAAGTACGAAACCCTGGAGCTGCATCTGGAATCAAATTGATGAGAGAGACAAAAGAAGAAATGGAGCAAGCAGCTAAAGAATATTCAAAAACTAAAGAAGTTATCATTCTTGGTGAAGTTAAGAATGGTAAATTCTTAAATGACAAAAAGAAGAAAAAGAAATAACACTTCTACAAAAAATTTTGGGCTAAGAGAAAATCAATACAAGTAAAACATTAATTCAAATTAATTAGCTTGGATCAGAAATTAGTGATCGTTGACTTTGGGTCACAATACACTCAGCTTATTGCTCGAAAAGTAAGAGAACTAAATGTTTACTCTGAAATTCACCCATATAATCATTTGCCTGAAATTGATGACACTGTAAAGGGTATCATTCTCTCAGGCGGGCCTTCATCTGTTTTAGATAATGATGCGCCTTACTTAGATGATAAATTAACAAATACCAAACTACCAATTTTAGGTATTTGTTATGGAGCTCAACTTTTGGCTCATATTAATGGCGGCAAAATAGCACCAAGCGAAATTAGGGAATACGGACGAGCGCATATTGTTTCAAAAACCGACAATAACCTACTTCAGAATATAGACACCAAATCACAAGTTTGGATGTCTCATGGCGATACGATTTTAGAATTACCCAAAAATTTCAAAAAAATTGCCAGTACCGAAGATGTGAATATTGCCGCATACCAAATTGAAAATAAGCCAATTTGGGGTATTCAGTTTCATCCTGAAGTACATCACTCAACTGATGGTAAAAACCTACTCAATAATTTTGTTGAGTACTGTAAGTTTGGGAAAGAATGGACACCTGCTCACTTTATAAACGAAACAATTGATGAACTTAAAACAACAATCGGTAGTGATAAAGTTGTGATGGGTTTATCAGGCGGAGTTGACTCTACTGTTGCCGCCGAATTAATTCATAAAGCAATTGGCAGCCAACTTACTTGCATTTTTGTTGACAATGGTTTATTGCGCAAAAATGAGTATATAGAAGTTTTAGACTCGTACAAACATATGGGGCTGAACATTATTGGTGTTGATGCCAAAAATGAGTTTATTGATGCCTTAAAAGGACTTGAAGAACCAGAAGCAAAACGCAAAGCCATTGGCAAAGTGTTTATTGATGTTTTTCAGCGCGAAGCCAATAAAATTGAGGGCGCATCGTGGCTAGGACAAGGAACCATTTACCCTGATGTGATTGAGTCAGTAAGCGTTAAAGGCCCATCGGCCACTATTAAATCACACCATAACGTGGGTGGTTTACCTGAAAAAATGCATCTAAAAGTTGTAGAGCCGCTGCGCACTTTATTTAAAGATGAAGTAAGAAAAGTAGGCAGAGAGTTATACCTAGATCCCAAAATTTTAGGTCGTCACCCTTTCCCTGGCCCCGGGTTAGCCATTAGAATATTAGGAGAAGTAAATCACAAAAATGTGAGCATTTTACAGGATGCTGACAAAATTTACATTGATCACCTTAAAAGCTCTGGTTGGTATGATAAAACATGGCAAGCGGGCACAATATTGCTCCCTGTGCACTCGGTGGGTGTAATGGGTGATGAGCGAACATATGAAAAAGTTGTAGCCCTACGTGCCGTTTCGTCAGTTGATGGAATGACTGCAGACTGGATGCACTTACCATATGAATTATTGGCTAAAATATCTAATGACATAATAAACAAGGTTAATGGAATAAACCGTGTGGTTTATGATATTAGCTCAAAACCACCTGCTACAATAGAGTGGGAATAATTGGGTTCACTTTTTTTAGCCTTAATCCTTAGTCAAGGCTATTTTTGCTAGCCTGAAAACGCCTTAAATCATGCTGAAATCAAAATTATTAAGTCCGGCAAAAGGCTTATTTATTGTAGTTTTAAGTCTACTTTTTGGATGCAGTGGTGCTCAAAAGACCACTCAAATCGAAAATGACTCAACTATAGCTGACTCTTCAGTTATAATTGATAATGAAACTACAAAAATTGAAGAAAAAGAACCAGAAACTGATTCGTTAGCACTTATCTATCCTACCAATCTAAAATCGGTTTACAATATTTCTTACTTCCTTCCTTTCTTCTTAAATGAGTATCCAAACGTGAGTTCAAGGCATAGGCTTTTGGCTGAGGTTGCAATGGATTATTGGTGGGGCGCACAACTAGCTTATGATACCTTAAAATATATTGGTTTTAATGCTAATGTTGGGGCAATAGATACAGAGAATGACACCTCAATTATTAGTAGAAAACTTAAATCATTAACTGACACACAACACTTAATTTTCGGCCCACTTCTTTCATCTAATTTGGGGGTATTAAAAGATTTTACTCAAAATAATATGGTTAACGTTATTTCGCCATTAGCTACGGTTGATGGATGCGATGATTTTAGCGACAGAATTATTTTTTCGAAGCCGACAATTAATGAAATTAATAAATCAACAGCCGAATTTATTTATACAAAATATGACACGCTTTATGATATTTATATTTTTCATAGAGCTGTAAAGTTTGAAAAAGAAGAAGTGCGCAACATAATCAACAGTTTGCCCAAAAGAGTAAGAGCTAGAGTAAAGGTTGATGAGATAAATAAAAATTACGTAGATAAAAACTACCTTAAAAATAAATTGCCTGATTCGGCAGTTGTAGTAATTTGTTCTGATAAAGAAACATTTGTAACCACAGTAATTGCCGAATTACGAAGGGCATTGGGTAATTATAAGGTTATTGGCAGAGAAAAATGGCTAGACTACCAAAGTATGGATGCAGACGCTTGGCAAAGACTTAATATGCATTTTGTTGCTACCCAAAATATAAACTATAGTGATACTCTATTAAAATCGTTTATTAGAAAATATAGGGTAAAGTATAAAGCCGAACCCAGCAAATATGCTATTTCGGGCTATTTTGAGAGTATTTATTATAGCTTGTACCTATACAATTACGGTACAAATTTTCAACGTTTCAAAAACGAACTTGATTTTAGACTACCCTATAGTCATATTAATATTGTGCAAGATGATAGTTGTAAGTTCTTTTACAACAATCAGGTAAAGTTTCTTACTTTCAAAAATCACAAACTCATTGAAGTTGAATGAAAAATCCGAAAAAGCGGATTTGGCAAGCTGGTATTATTTTTAAAGAATACAATTATCAG
>JBMYOR010000295.1:0-4430 GCA_049599535.1 Bacteroidia bacterium
ACTTGATTTTTAAGAATACCACGTTTCTCCATACATAAACCCATAATTGCTCCTACATAATCGCTTTTGGTAATAATTTGAGCTCTAATAAAAGGTTCTTCTACTTTGCCAACATTTCCGGGGTCAGGTAAGTCACTTGGGTTGGTAACTTCTATTACTTCGTTATTAGTTTTTGTAACCGTGAAAGGAACATTGGGCACCGTGGTAATTACATTCATGTTAAACTCACGCTCCAACCGCTCTTGGATTATCTCCATGTGCAATAACCCTAAAAAACCGCAACGAAATCCAAATCCGAGGGCAGCTGAAGTTTCAGGTTCAAAAACTAGCGATGCATCATTTAACTGTAATTTTTCCATGCTCGCTCTCAGCTCTTCAAAATCTTCAGTTTCTACTGGGTAAATACCTGCAAACACCATTGGTTTTACATCTTCAAAACCTTTAATAGCATCTTTGCAATGATTATCAACAAGTGTAATAGTATCACCTACTTTTACTTCGCTTGCCGTTTTTATTCCAGAAATTATGTAGCCAACATTACCTGCCGACACTTGATCTGTAGGGGTTTGTTTTAGCTTTAAAATACCAATTTCGTCGGCATTGTATTTCTTTTTGGTATTAACAAATTCTACTTGATCATTTTTTCTTAGTATTCCGTTTTTAACTCTAAAAAAGGCAATTACGCCTCTAAATGAATTAAACTCCGAATCAAAAATCATAGCCTGTAATGGTGCATTTAAATTACCTACAGGTGGTTCAATTCTATTAACAATGGCATCGAGTATATTTGGAACTCCAACCCCAGTTTTGCCACTTGCCAAAACGATTTCATCAAGCTCGCAACCAATTAAATCAACAATTTGATCGCTTACTTCTTCAATCATTGCGCTTTGTAAATCAACCTTATTGAGTACCGGAATTATGGTTAAATCATGTTCAAGTGCCAAAAAAAGGTTCGAAATAGTTTGCGCTTCTATGCCTTGAGTAGAATCTACAATAAGTAGCGCCCCTTCGCAGGCTGCAATTGCTCTTGATACTTCATAAGAAAAATCAACGTGACCAGGAGTATCTATCAAATTGAGCGTATACACTTCTCCATCAGAGTGTTTGTAGTTCATTTGAATAGCATGGCTTTTTATAGTAATGCCACGTTCGCGTTCCAAGTCCATATTATCTAACACTTGGTCCATCATTTCCCGATTTGTAATCGTTTCTGTGGCTTCTAAAAGGCGGTCAGCCAGGGTAGACTTTCCGTGATCAATATGTGCAATTATGCAAAAATTTCGAAGGTTTTTCATCAATCAGCGCTTATGCTTAAAGTTTGGCAAAAGTACATTAAGCAACATCACTTTTTATAAGTTCTTAAATAAGTAGCTTGGGCTTCTTCAACAATTTGTCTGTCCATTTCAATAAGTTCTTTAAGTTGTTGCTCGTCAGGCAATACCAATCTATATTTACTTGCAAACAGTTTTTTATTTTCTTCCATAACACTGTATTTTACAATGGTCTCATCTTTTTCGGTACACAATACAAGGCCAATGGTAGGGTTATCATCCTTGTTTGCCACCAAATCATCAAACATTCTAACATACATGTCCATTTGTGCAATATCTCCAGGACTAAGTTTATCTGTTTTTAAATCAACTAAAACAAAACACTTTAAAATGTAATTGTAAAAAACAAGGTCAATGTAAAAGTCACTGATATCGGTTTTAATGTGGTATTGCCTTTCTACAAATGCAAATCCACGACCCATCTCCATTAAAAAAGACTTTAGATGAGAAATAAGGCTAGTTTCAAGATTATACTCATTGTATGCAGCGCCTTTTGGGATATTTAAAAACTCTAAGATATAGGGATCTTTGAAAAAGTGAGCCGGATCTTTATTATCGTTTTCATTTGGTGCTTTTAGCATCCTTCCGAGGTAATTTGTTTTAATGTTGCGTTCCAAATCTCTGGTGTTCCAATTCTCGCTTGAACAGAGCTTAACATATTGATATCTAGTGCCTTCGTTGTCTATTCTGGCAAGAGCTCGGTAGTGGGTCCAACGCAATTTTGTGTCAATTGCGTTCCAAATTGGAAAAGCCAAATAAAATGCACGCATGTTATTTAAGTTCCTGTCGTCAAAGCCTTTTCCGAGTACAAGCGTAAGTTTTTTAGCTAGTTCTTTCAACGTGCTTTTACCATACTGAGCCTTAGTATTTCCATCTTGTTTGTTTTCTATGATTTGCATGCCAATTTCCCAATACATTTTAAGCAGAATGGCATTATTGGTTTTAAAGGCGTGCTCTCTTGCTTTTTCAACAATTTGTTTTATTGATTCAAAAAGCTGATTATCAACCTTGTTTAGCTTCATTACATTAATTTACACAAGCCAATTTAATCAATAACTGTAATTCCTTTACTCGAAATTTCTATTGGGCCATGAATTCTGCCTTCTTCAGGGCCATTTTCTAATTTTAAAACCCCACGCGGGCAAACAGCCGCACAAACACCACAACCCACGCAGCTTGATCTTACAATGTTTTCGCCTTTCTGTGCATAAGCTCTTACATCAATTCCTTGTTCGCAGTATGTTGAACAATTTCCACAAGAAATGCATTGCCCGCCATTGGTTGTAATTCTAAATCTTGATTTAAAACGTTGTATAATTCCTAAGAAGGCTGCAAGTGGGCATCCAAATCTACACCATGTTCTATTACCCATAAGCGGATAAAAGCCCGTACCGACAACACCAGAAAAAGCGGAACCAATAAAGAACCCATACCAACCACGCACAGCATAACTGTTTAACCCCATTACTGTAGAGTTACCAGTGGTATATGTGTAAAGAACTAAAGCTGTCATTACTACTGCAAATACAAGTACAGAGTGAATCATCCATCTTTCAATTTTCCATGCTTTCATGCTTTTATCAGAAAGTTGACGATAAGGATCTCCAAGAGTTTCGGCCAAGCCACCGCATCCGCAAACCCAGCTGCAATACCACCTTTTGCCATAGAGATAAGTGAAAAGCGGAACACCAATTACAAATAAGAATATTCCCCAACCCAACATAAAATAACCTATAGTTCCGGCTTCAATCATTTGATCCAATCGGTAATCAAAAAAGAAAGAATAATCGAGTGGCCACATATTTTTAAGATCAGGCGCTGGTAAACTATTTTTTGCCAGTAGTTGCGGAATAATAAATGCAAATGCCAACTGAAAGAACATTACACTACCCGTTCTTACCAAATGGTATTTTGAATGTCGGTATTTAATAAGCATTCTTACTCCCATTACCAAAACAGCCAAGGTGTATAAGAGCCCATAAACAAACCACTGGCTGCTAGCGCCGCCACTTACCCAATTGGCAAATGGTTCGGTTATAATCATCCATTCAACTAGGTAATATGGAAACCAATACAAAATGATGTAAAAAAGAATGAGCAGACTACCCGTTAGAATTCCAAGCCACTTTCGACTTGTCATTGGGTTTTTAAAAATATCATTGTTTTTAATTCCTGGTCCACCTAACAGCTTAATATTGGGCAAAATGTAAATAAGCCCAGAAATAGCTCCAAATATGAAAATGATTAAGAATAGGAGCGAAGCATTATTTGCAATAAACCCATTTGAAGTGGCTTTTAGTACATCTGTTTTAACTTGTTTTGATTTATAATCATCAATACCATAAGTTGAAACTACACTGCCATTTATACTATTAATAGTATTTGTAAGATTTTGAATTAGCTCTTTAGGTGTGTAGGTATTTCCAAACATCCAAGCGGTATAATCCCTAAGTTTTTGTTTTTTTACATCAATTAATTCTAATGTATTAATACTGCTTTCGCTAAATGCTATTTGGCTTTTATTATCTATTATTTTTTCAATAATTGACTTTTCAATAGTGTAATCACTTTTTACAAATTGGTTAGTGGTAGCAATAATTTCATCAATATTGGCTAACATTTGAAACTTGCTGAGCTTTTCTGAAGATATTTTTTGTGCGAATGCCATATCAAAATAGGCATTTTCAGTTCGTAATGATATTTCATGATTGTTGCTACCATTTTGGTATTTGTATTTACCCATAAATAGTACACCTATAAACATAACTAAACAGGCAACAAAAAGTGATAACCCAATATTTTGTATTGCTTTCATTCTCTTGATTTGTATTGTAAATGATTTACTAGTTAAAAAACCAATATAATTTTAACTGTAAATAGCTTTAAATGTCTTTTGAATCTCTTTCTCATACCTATTATGAAATTCCGGATCAAAATTGGCTTTCTTGAGCTTTTTGATCACTTTTTCGATTGGCGTTTTCTCTCTAATCCATTTATCGCATACCTCGTGCCTATACCTAATGCCCATAAGGTTAAAACCTATTACAGCTTTACTTTGGGTTTCAAAAACCACTCTAATGGCTTGTTTGCCATTAG
>JBMYOR010000296.1:0-4429 GCA_049599535.1 Bacteroidia bacterium
AGATTTAAATAAATATCAAAAAAATAATATTATTAATTCAAATGAAGTAGTAAAAAAAATTGTTAAACATCTTGAGCAGTTTGACGTTAAAGTTACAATAGCAACTGTTGGCTCAATTTTTTTAAATAAAATCAATTATCAAAAACTCATAAATAACATTGATTTTGATCATTAGCGGGCAATTTCAATAACTAGTATATAATTACAATCGATTAACCATAGCCTATATTTTTAAGTTGAAGCCATTTTAGCTACATCAGCTTTTTAATTAATTTCTAATAAACCTGCTTTTTAGCACAGGGTGCTTTACTAATAATTACTGCATAAAAAACGCCTTCAAAATTTTGAAGGCGTTCTTAAACCAAACTTTATAAAATCAATTAACTATTTAATGATGGTAATAATGCATTTGTTTTTTTGGGGTAGACAATGCCGAATCGTTAAGCATCTTATTATTTACCCAACCTACAAAATCAAAGTATTTAAAATGAATATGTTCTTTAGGGTTAACCTTAAGCGTACATAAATCATTTTTTAATTTCATCCATTTACCCATAGTTTCATTTTGCAATTGCTCATTAAAGGTTTGAGCCAATAAATTTTCGAGTTCTGATGTGTTATTATTTCTATTCACGTCAATTTCAAGATCTTGAAAACTCTTTTGCTCATACTGGCAAATCCATTTTACTGCTATGGCAGCTTGTATGGTTTGGTAATTTGGTATATCGCGTTTCATTTTTTCAATAACCACTACTGCATTATTTAATTCGCCCATTCTAAAGTACCAGTTTATAAGCTCCCAGTAGTAAAGGTTTTTAAGCGCTGGCGATGGGTGCAAGCTTTGGTCAGATTTAATAGTTTTAATGGTATTTACATGGTCTGTAAAGTTTTTATAATTTCCATTTTGCCTATCGTATTCACTCTTCATAAGGTTTACAAAGGCATCAATATTGGCTCTACCTTCAGCAGTTATGGTAAGCTTGCTGGCAATTATATAGGGCGTGGTTTTTTTTATGTGCGATCTAAAATCGGCAAATTGTCTATTATTTAATAATGCGTTGCAATACTCTAATAATGGTTCAAGGGTGTATATTAATACATCTTCGTTTTTAAAAGCGCTATGATAATTGGCTAGATCGTAGGCTTCTTTACTAACTTTTAAATAGGCGTTAAAATCTCGATTGAGCCTAAAATAAATGGATTTAATTCTAAGGTTAAAAAACCTAACCTTAGCCGATGCAATCTTTTTAGGTTGAAACTTCATTTTCTCAACCACATATTTAGGCAGCTCATTATCGGCTGTAATTGCACTGCACGATCTGGTAAATTCTTGAATTTGTCCAAACGCTTCCATTTGTTCGTTTAGCTCATTAAACTCATCAAGTTTACCATTTAACGATCCTACCTGTGCGGTTCGTTTTGCGTCAATATGTAGATTCACCCTTCTTTTCCAATTGTCAATTAAAAAGTTATAAGAAAGCAAATCGTATTCAGAAATTATTTTCTCGGCCTTGTTTATGGCCTTTTGAGATTGCACATATAATCCTTTATTAAATAATATCGAAATATCGTCAATAGCGGCTGTTAATTGGTGAGTACCGTTTTTATCAGTATTAAAATTGCGCATGGCCTTTAGTATAAGGTCATATAAGTACTTTTTAAGTTTCGAAAAAGTAACACCGCCTTTATCATTTACTCCTTTAATTAGCACATTTTCGTCGTACACTTCCATTTGATCCATAAGGTCAAAAAGTTTCATGTACTTGTTTTCGGCACCAACGGTATGTAACGATGTAAAAAGCTTAAGGTAGCGCTTTTCAGATGGGGTCATTGCTTTTACAAGCTCAAACAATTCGGTAGATGTTTTACGGGCCATAATTTTGGTTGTTTTTAATTGACAATACCAAAGTAGAGTTACCAACTGATCAGAGCGAATAAAACGCAGTTCAAAAAAGCAAATTTGTCGGACTAACAAAACACTAAAACACTCTTTACAAACACCTAGAATCTATTTTAAACAAACTTGTCGGAAATTAATTTTTTCACCTTTTAGCAAACTTGGGGTAAATGAATGTTTTTAAAGGGTAAATGATTGGTTTAATAGAAATTTGAATATAATTAGCCCAATTTGAAAACAACCATAAAATGGAAGCTGGCGCAAAAACTTGAGCGCCTTTGGTGGAAAAAATACCTTAAAAATCAATCGCCCGAAGACTATAAAAGTTGGAAAACCAAATACTGGAACAAGTTTTATGATTTGGTTAAAGATGATATTGAACTAAAAACTACTGACACCATTGCTGATTTAGGCTGCGGACCAGCAGGTATTTTTACCATATTTAATAGTAATAAGGTTACTGCTGTTGACCCCTTACTAGATAAATACGAGCAAGACCTTAGTGTTTTTAATAAGACTCAATTTACCAACACGCAGTTTGTTACATCAACTATTGAGCAGTTTAACCCACAAAATCAATTTAATTTAGTGTGTTGCCTAAATGCCATTAACCATGTAAGCGATATTTCGGCATCATTTAAAAAATTAAACACAATAGTAGCACCAGATGGCTTTTGCCTGCTAAGTATAGATGCCCACAACCATAAATTTTTAAAGCATTTGTTTAGAGCAATTCCTGGCGATGCACTGCACCCACACCAATATGACCTTGCAGAATACGAACAAATGCTAACAAATGTTGGCTTTAAAATTATTAAGTCGCACTTATATAAGTCTCATCCCATATTTAATTATTACATTCTACTTGCTCAAAAAAAAGGATAAGCTAAAATGAAAAAAACCATACTTGCTCTAACTATTACGCTATGCTCATTAATTTCATTTGCTCAAAAACCACTAGCAACTACACCTTATCGAAACGATAGTTTTAACCTAAAACGTGCCCGTAGCGTAGTGGCGCTTGAGGCGGGAATAGCCACAAGTGCATCAACTGGCCTTTATTTTTTATGGTATTCGGGCTACGAGCAATCACGTTTTCACTGGATTGACGATAATTACGGCTGGCTTCAAATCGATAAATTTGGCCATACCGTAACCAACTATCATTTGGTAAGTTTTTGCTATAATATGAATAGATGGGCCGGAATGAAACAAAACCGAGCCATGCTTATTGGGGCAGGCATTGCCATTGGTTTTCAAACGGCGGTTGAATATTTTGATGGTTTATCGGCAGCGTGGGGTGCATCAGGTGGTGATCTAATTGCCAATTTTACAGGTGCGGGCACCTATATAGCACAAGAGTATTTATGGTCAGAGCAAAGAATTATTTGGAAATATTCATTTAAAAATGGCGATTATAGCGCCTATAATAGCACTGTAAATACTAGGGCCGACCAACTTTTTGGTACTGCAGTATACGAAAGCTTTTTAAAAGATTACAATGGTCAAACTTACTGGCTTAGCATTAATCCGCGTAGCTTTAGCAACGGTATGGATTGGATGCCCAAGTGGCTAAATGTGGCGGTAGGCTACAGCGGCGAAGGCATGCTTGGTGCCAACTGGAATGTATGGTACGATAAAGCAGGCTGCTACAATAATTACGAGCATATACCTAGATACCGACAATACTACTTAAGCTTTGATGTAGATTGGGAGCGCATACCCACTAAAAGTAGACTTTTAAAGGCGCTTGCGCCTTATTTAAATATTGTAAAGGTGCCTTTTCCTACCCTTGAATATAGTAGCGTGAATGGCTTTAGGGGTAAAGCTTTTTATTTTTAATGGTTAAATATTTACCACTAATTAGATACTATGCCGTTAGCTTGGCATCTGGAGCATTATTTGGTCTTCTTTTTTTAATCACCCTTGAATTTAGGTTTACTTTTAATGATATAACCATAATTCTACTTGATACCATTGTATTTATACTGCCCATTGTATCATCTCAATTAATTATAAAAAACCTAAGCAACAAAGTACAGTTTAGCACACTTGCTAAGTTCGGTTTTGCATCTAGCTTTTTTACCATTAGCATTATTGCTTCATATTTCTATTTTTCGCAATTAGGTCAACTCAAAAGCCCTTTATCTTATGTAATCATTTTTTCCATTTGCTATTTAATAAGCCGCTTAAGCGCTTACTTTTTAGCAAAAACCTGGCAACAGAATCTAAAAAGTCAATTATTAGATGATGATCTTGACTAAGCACAAACCTTTTATAGCCTAATAATTAAAAAAGGTGCTAATGCTTCAGGATTTACGATAAACAAAACACTACTTTTAACAAAGGGGTATCGGTAATCTTGCCACTAAATCAAAAAATCAAGTAAAAATTTACATACGAGCGATTGAAATCGCTCGCTTCTGATCAGGAACGGTGGACTTCAGTCCATCTCGGTACTTGTGGTAGTAATACCGATACCCCTACTTTAACAAGTAGCGCGCCGTTTCATTTGTCAAATTAAAATGAATA
>JBMYOR010000297.1:0-4420 GCA_049599535.1 Bacteroidia bacterium
TGGAGTAAGAGCCTACGAGTATTTTGGCTTTGATTGGTATTTGCCACTTTGGCAAAAAGACTTCATCAGGTTTTGGCAAATGGTGCCTTCAGCCTACCGAAGAGATAAGACCTTGTATATTGAAGTGCTAAATGAAAAGCTTTTTGAGCCACTTGGAATTGATTTTAAATCCGGTGGTTTTGATAGTCGTTTTAAAAGCGGTGGAGTAAACACCTACTTGCGCCATGTTTTACCAAAAGGACTTAAGTCAGGGCTCAAGAAGTTGCTGATTCCGAAGAACGAAATTGAAATAAATAACTTGAATTATTTTGCTCAACGGCTAGGAAGAGAAATGGGCAAGCAACTTAATGTGGAAAATTTGGTGGTAAATGAAGTAATGGGTGAGTATTTAAGATACTTATTTAAAAAGACTCATAAGAGCCGCTAGTTACATAAAACGTAAGGTGCAGAACTCAGTGCTAACACTTTTTTTTGATTAAAACCGAAATGGGAAGGGGAGTAGCTGTTCTGAATTTTCGGCGATATAAACATCTTTATTTTTTGTAACCAGCATTATTTTTATGCTTTGGTTTTGCCTGAATTCAGATTGGTTTATTACTTGCCTACAACCTCCACAAGGCATGGGTACTTCATTTTCATTTTTAAAAGACTCAACATAAACCGACAAATGGGTGATTTTTTGTTCTTTAAAATTGGCTCCACAACTAAAAAGGGCAACGCGTTCGGCACACAACCCTGAAGGGTATGCCGCATTTTCTTGGTTTGAACCTTTAACCATTTTGCCATTTTCTAATAAGGCAGCGGCACCCACTTTAAATTTAGAGTAAGGGGCATAGGCGTCAGTGGCAGCTTCAATACAGTTTTTTACTAATAGCTTTTCAGATTCGGTGAGTTCGTTAAACTCACATTTCAATAGCTCAATTTGAGCTTTTAGTGCTTCTCGTTTATTCAAAATCTAAATTTTTAGCAATTTAGGTATAATTATTTCTTTAAGTATTTAATTTTTTTCTCGACAAAAGGTGGTCCTTATTTAGTTGTATGTTGCGATTTTAGTTTGTAATTAAAGTTTTTTGAATGTACGGTGTCCGACAAAGTTTGTTTTTTGTATTCGTTTTGAGCTAATGCGGCACATACATTTGAATTGTTGTTTCAAAAAGATGTTCTTTATTTATTATCCGCAACGGGATAAAATGTTGACCGTAACTAACTTGTAATAAGAAAGTAAACCCTTTGATTATAGTTCTCCCAAACCAAAAGGGTTTACTTCTTTTACACTCTCAAAAAGTCTTCTCATTCTCAATTATACCTTAAAGACTGAAATGTTTGTAGGCCATTCCTAAAATTCTTAATCCCATATCTCATATAATGCCTTAAACCTATACACTTAAGAACTAGGCCTACAAACTTTCTTTTTTTTACCTTCCATCATACTCAACCCAATTACGCGGAGTTTCAAACAACACTACCTTTAACTCTAAATCTTCAGCAAACCGGTTTTTAAGTTTATGCCATATTACAAATGCAATGTTTTCGGCACTTGGCACTTTATCTTTAAACTCAATACAATCAAGGTTTAGGTTTCTATGGTCAAATGGTTCAAGTACCTCTTCGCTAATTATTTTACTTACGTCTTTTAAATCTATTAAATAGCCTGTTTCAGGGTTTACTTTACCGGTTAGTTTTACCACAAGTTCATAATTATGACCGTGGTAATTTTCGTAAGCACATTTGCCAAAAGTGCTTAAGTTTTTTTCAAGATCCCAGCTTTTATTAAAAACTCGGTGAGCAGCATTAAAGTGTTCTTTGCGGCAAACAGTAGTAATCATTTAAATTATGTTGTTTTATAAAGTAAAAACAGGTGTTTGGGTAAATGGTTTTGATAAAAAAAATGCCCTTCAAAATTAATTGAAGGGCAAACAAATAGAGTTTTATTAAAATGAGTTTGAGTTTTTACATATCAACGTTGGCATAACGCGCATTTTTCTCAATAAAGTCACGTCTTGGTGGCACTTCGTCGCCCATTAGCATTGAGAAAATTCGGTCGGCTTCAGCAGCGCTATCAATAGTTACTTGTTTTAATGTTCTATGCTCGGGGTTCATGGTAGTTTCCCAAAGTTGTTCGGCATTCATCTCGCCCAAACCTTTATAGCGTTGCACACCTACTGAATTCGGGTTTTCGCCACCATATTCTCTAATTAAAGCATCGCGTTCGTCTTCACTCCAGCAATAAGATTGCCTACTGCCTTTTTTAACCAAATACAGTGGTGGTGTGGCAATATAAATATAGCCCGATTCAATTAACTCTTTCATATACCTAAATATTAGAGTCAAAATCAGGGTTCTAATATGCGATCCATCAACATCAGCATCTGTCATAATAATGACTTTATGGTAGCGGAGCTTGTTTATGTTTAGCGCTTTGTCATCTTCTTCAGTACCAATGGTAACTCCAAGAGCAGTAAACATGTTTTTGATCTCTTCATTATCGTAGATCTTATGTTCAAGTGCTTTTTCAACATTTAAAATTTTACCTCTTAATGGCAAAATGGCCTGAAACTCTCTATCGCGCCCTTGCTTGGCTGTTCCACCGGCCGAGTCTCCTTCAACTAAGTATATTTCTGATTTTGAAGCATCTTTACTCGAGCAATCAGAAAGTTTACCTGGCAAGCCAACACCGCTCATTACATTTTTACGCTGTACGAGCTCGCGTGCCTTTTTGGCTGCATTTCTGGCTTTAGCAGCCAGCACTACTTTTTCAATAATTACCTTGGCATCCTTTGGGTTTTCTTCAAGATAAAACTTCAGGTTTTCGGTAACAAATCTTGAAACTGCCGTTGAAACTTCGCTATTACCTAGTTTAGTTTTGGTTTGGCCTTCAAACTGTGGTTCTCCAACTTTTACTGAGAGTACTCCGGTTAGTCCTTCTCTAAAATCATCGGCGGCAATTTCAACCTTATGTTTTTCAAACATTTTTTCTCGCTCACCGTATGCTTTAAGGGTAGCGGTTAGTGCTCTTCTAAAACCACTTATATGTGTACCACCTTCAATTGTATTAATGTTGTTTACATACGAGTGCATGTTTTCGTTAAACGATTTGTTGAACTGAAAAGCGATGTCAATTGGCACTCCTTCGTTTTCGCCGCTAAAGCTTATTGTTTCGCTGGTGAGTCTTTCTCTGTTTTCATCAATTAATTGTACAAATTCCTTTAATCCTTCTTTTGATAAAAACTCATCAGATTTAAAATTGCCTTCATCATCTTTTTCTCTAAGATCGGTAATACTTAATTTAACCCCTGCATTTAAAAAGGCAAGTTCTCTAAGTCTAGATGATAGGGTTTCGTAATTATAAACTGTTGCTTGGAAAATCGAATTGTCTGGTTGAAAAGTAACGGTGGTACCTCTTTTTTCGGTAGGTCCTACTTCTCTTACATCATATTGCGCTTTACCGCGTTTGTATTCTTGTTCGTATTCAATTCCGTTTCGGTATACGGTAGCTTTTAGGTCATTAGAGAGTGCGTTTACACAAGATACACCAACACCATGTAGTCCACCAGAAACTTTGTAAGAGTCTTTATCGAATTTACCACCAGCGCCAATTTTGGTCATTACCACCTGCAGTGCCGATACCCCTTCTTTTTTATGCATGTCAACCGGTATACCTCTACCGTTGTCTTCAACGGTAATTCCATTATTTTCGGTAATGGTTACAATTATTTCATTGCAATGGCCGGCTAGCGCTTCGTCAATTGAGTTGTCAACTACTTCGTAAACAAGGTGATGCAGTCCTCTAGTTCCTACATCGCCAATGTACATACTTGGGCGCATTCGTACGTGCTCCATACCTTCAAGCGCTTGTATACTATCGGCCGTATAACCTTTCTGTTGAGTGTTTTCTTCGCTCATTTGTTGTAAATTATAAAGAGGTAAAAATAGGTGAATTGGCGGCCTGTTCAGTGGGATTTAGCCCTTTAATTTTCCACAATTAAGGCATCTTAAGGCGCGCTTAATTAAAAATGTTTGTTATTGAATTAAACAATAGCAATTATACAACCCTTCTAAAGCGATAAAATCAATTTATGTAGTAATTCAACCTGTTTTTTGGTTTCTGTAAGGCTTGTGTTATTTATAATGTAATCAGCTTTTATTGCTTTTTCATTATCGCTAAGTTGTGCAGTAATTCGGGAATTTACTTGCTCACGGCTACTGCCATCACGTGCCATTACTCTTTTAATTCTAACATCAAGTGGAGCAGTAATCAAAATAATTTTGTCGTATTGATTTTCAGCTCCGATTTCAAAAATAATTGCGGCTTCCTTTATTATATACGCACAGTTTTGCTGAGCTATCCAGCTTTTAAAATCTAGCCCCACAGCCGGATGCACTAAGGCATTGAGTTCACTTAGCTTTTGTTTATTATTAA
>JBMYOR010000298.1:0-4415 GCA_049599535.1 Bacteroidia bacterium
CACATTCCATCAAATCCTAAGATTTTTTCATCATTTTGATCCTTTACCTTTCCATTTAAAAATTGGGCGGACTATGTACGTGAGGAACGTAGAACTCTGATCATTGTAAAAAACATAAAGAAACGCACGACAAAACAATGAAAAGATGCCAACAATGGCACTTCAATTGATCAGGAAAAGTTTTGTGCTCACTCATTTGCCTTCAAGATCATCAAGATGGAAAGAAAATGAACTCTTTTCCCACCCTTATGTATGAAATTTCAGAATTTCATCCAGAAGTTTTATTTTTTAAATTTATATATTTAAATATTAGAATAATAAATATTGTAGCGGGTGGCCATGGTGGAACAAGAAAGTAACTAGCAATTAAAACCACTTAACCTTTTTTTTTAAACAGCTAAATATCATCTAATAAAAGCACTCTAACCCATTTAGGAACAGCGGCTTCAAAATCGCTTTTTCTCATATAAATAGTTAAATCAGAAAAATCTATTTGTACCGCATTTTTTAAAATTGCAACGTTATTAATCATTTCTATTTCTGTGTATTTATAAATCACGGTATCTTTAAATTGGCCCATTGCGCTTGCATCGGGAACTTGAATTATTACTTCTAGCGAAAGCTCATTGTTTACACCTAAGTGCTTTACTTCATTTTTAAGCTTTTTATCTAAAAAGCAGCTCATATTTGGCTCGCGATTGCACAAAACGTTATTGAGACTTTCTTCTAATACATAAATGCTGTTTTTAAGTATTTCTCGTAAATCTTTTGGGTACACTACAACCGATTGACGATTATAAACCCAATTTGTCATTTTCTCACTAATATATGGTTGCACTCGAGTTGTTTTTACTATATCATTTTGATAAAGAACATGAGTGCCCAAACCCTTATTATTAGATAAATTGGTTTCGGCTAAATTAAACAAAACCGCTAGCAGATTCATTTCATTAGGCTCTAACACCTTAGCTAAATCATCTATTGCTACGTAATACATAGGCAGTACTCCAAGGTCTTCACCATCAATATTGAGATTAAACATTGGCGAAATGCATTCAATTTGGCGGATCTGTTTAAAACTTGTAAAATCAGAATTCAGCTTAACACTTGCACTCATACTACTAGCCCAATCGGCTTGATTTATATCGCCATAAAAACTATTGTACATTTTTAAAGTCATTGGAGTTTTTAAACTATCATTTTGATAGACATTAATTTTACCGTTAACAAATGCTTTGTGTATTCTGGATTGTATTGAAACTATTTTCTGTTCTAATTTTATAGCCGCTATGGAATCAAGATTTGATAACGAGCCCATAGTGCTAATTGTAAGCAATACAAACACTAGTATTATTAATTTTTTCATTTGTTATTTTTTAATTTATTTGCCTTAAAATGAGTGTAAATATTGCATATAACACTTCAGCATGGAATTTACAAAAAGAACAAAGCTAAATAAACTAGAAAAACAGCAATTACTCGAACTATGGAATACTGAGTACCCAAGTGTAATTGCCCATAGCACAACAGAAAGTTTTGAATTATACCTTGAAAAATTGGAAAGCCCGTGTCACCACTTTGTAATTGACAATAACAATGTGCTGGGCTGGTTTTGTGAGTTTAACCGCAATGGCGAGCCAAATTTTGCCATGATAATGGCTAAAATCAGTCAAAAAAAAGGAATTGGAACTCAGCTTATATCTGAAGCTAAAATGAGAAATTCGCAACTCAATGGCTGGGTGGTTTTAAATAGCGGCTATTTGAAAAGTGATGGCAGCCCATATCTATCTCCAGTTGGTTTTTATAAAAAAAATGGCTTTGAAATTTTAAATGATCAGGTATGGGAAACTGAAACTTTGAAAACCGTCAAAATCAGATGGCAAAAGTCTTAATCAAGCTACTGCAACTATTTTCATAGTTTTTTCAACCTACCCCAATTTATTATTTTCTGATTGATAATTCAACTGTACATTTTTACAAGTGAATAAAAATGAAACTCAACTAGGCACGTATAGAGTTTATAACATTTCAGTAGATCACCCCTTGTTATAGTCTACTTACTCAAAAGACATTCCATTTTGAGCCCCACAATCGTCTCACATTATTAGCAATAATATAAACAACAACTCATAAATGACTAAATTTAAACCAAGATGCCAATTGTCGGTAATATTCGTTTACCCCCCCTGACAGTTTTAAAAAGCATAAAATATTATATGTTATGTAAATCTTCGCCAATCATTCCGTAAACCAAACTATCATAATACTTTCCATTATAGTACCAATCTTCGCGATGATGCGCTTCAAGCTTAAAACCCACTTTTTCTAATAGCTTTTGCGACCCTATATTCTCAACACCCGTGCAAGCCATTATTGAATGGTAGCCTACTGTATTAATAGCAAAAGGTAAAATGCACCTTAAAATCTCAGTCATAAAGCCTTTTGCCCAATATTTCTTTTTTATTGAGTAGCCAATTTCAGCCCGTGAGTGTTCTTTATCAAAACGCCAATAGCCCACCGATCCCATAAAGTCGCCTGTTTGCTTGTTTTCAATTACCCAGTTAATGGTTTGGTGCGCATCAAAAGCCTTAATTATATCATCTAACACTGTTTTAGTAAATGCTTTGTTCGGGTCTAAATCTTTGGCTATGTATTTTCTTACCTCAGCATCGGTTCTTATGGCATAAAACTCATCAAGATCGCTTACGGCAAACTCTCGCAATTTGCAGCGCTCAGTTTCTAATTCGGGGAAACGCTCAAACACACTTGGATTTAACTTATTCATCGGGTTGGTTTTTTGTATAATAGGTTTAAAGCGGCACCGTATAAATTAAAAATAAGGTGTATGTACAGGATTTTTCAAATATGAGTTATTCAAAAAGCTAGGCCATTACCTAATAAATACCTTGTCAACCCACGTTTTATTGGCATCACCATCAAAAACTTTAACCATAACTATTTGGTTTTTAAAATCTGAAACATTTATGCTTGTTTTCTTATTAAAACTACCGCTAAATATTTCTTTCCCTTCAATGTTATAAATTGATAACTGAAGTAATGAATTTACATCAGTATTTAAAACCAGATTATTATTGGTTTGGGTATGATTGAGTTTAAATTCTTTGATTGCGCCAGTTGAAGGAAAAACTATTAGAAAAGCTTCAGATTCAATACCCTTACAGCCATTTAAATAGCTAGTAATTACATAATCGCCGTCTCCATTTGATGGTGAAACTATTAAAAACTCTCTAAAGGTTGATTCTTTCCAATTTTCGCTAGTATTATAAAACTCAAGACTATCAAAACCATCATTATTTTCAAGGGTAGTATATAGCCTCCACTCTTCGCCAACACTGTTTAGCTTTAAATTTTTGGTAAAACTTGGTGTAATCATGCCTATTGAAATAGTATCAGATCTACCCGCACATTCGCCAATATTTGATGCTTCAACCCAATAATCGCCAGATTCTGTAGGTGTAATTTGATTATCGGTTTTATCATTACTCCATTTGTACTCATCAAACGAACCTTCAACCCTAATGATGTAATCATTATTAACACACAATGTAGTATCTACCCCTACTAATATAACCTTAGGCCCTGCTTTAAATGTTAACTCAAGGGTGTCAGAAACCGATTCACCAGCCGTATTATATGCTCTAATCCAGTATTTTCCGGCATCTTGCATACCAAAATTGTTAATTGAAAATGAAGCATTAACTGTTGAAATGATATTACCATCTTTATACCACTCAACCTTAGCATCAGCAGTACCTGAAATGGAGAGCACAATGTTTCTACCTTGGCAAATTTCAGTTACTGATGGCCCTTGTAGCTCAGCTGCAGGCTGGTTTAAAAACTCTACCGCGCCAATATCAATTCTTCCGTATTTAATTCGTTTTTGACCTATTAAATCATTGGCACTAATACGCAAACCAGATGTATCAGATTTTCCGCCATTATAAAGATTCGAGTTTGAAGGAAAAAAATAACTCAACTCTTTAACAGTATCTACCCCAGCTGTGCTTATGGCATTAAAATTAGGATTTGCTTCGTCAACATTACTCCAAGTACCATTATAATTACCACCATTTAGGTCAAAGTTGTTTTTACCGCCTTGTACTACGCAGTTTTGATACCAGGGGTCTAAATTATCCCACTCGCTATAAAAGTCAAGACCATTAGTTGACTCATTACCCCAAAAAACGGTATTGGTAAAAAACAGCTCGTCTTTTGATTTATTTCTCATTGCAGCGTATTTTCTACTACTTTTATTATACACCACCGATAAATTGCTAATATTAAGCTCGTTGTTACCGTTTTCTTCAAAATTAATCCCCGCACCAAAAGGAGCTTCATTATTATTAATCAATAAGCCTGAAATCCAACTTTTTGATGCAGCGTATACTGACAAA
>JBMYOR010000299.1:0-4398 GCA_049599535.1 Bacteroidia bacterium
TGAAAAATTTTTGTCCACCTAAAACCTACAAAGGTGCCCGCTTGCGGGCTGCTTACCCACCAAGCAAAACGGCTTGCTTGCAAGCGGTAATTTTTGCTTTCCCAAATTTCCTACTTTCTTCATGTTGAATTGAAAGATAAAAGCCCCAATGTTTCCATCAGGGCTTTAGGGTTAGAAGTCTATTTTACTAAAACCAATTTCCCGTTTTCAATTTCTTCGTTTCCGTTAATGAAACGGTATTGATAAACGCCTTCGGCTTGTTGGCTCAAATTGAGTTCAACTTTTCCTGAATTATCGTTGATTCTAATGGTTTTTATCACTTTTCCGTTAAGATCAATGATTTCAATTTGTGCATTATTATTTTCTGTCAAGCTGTATTCTAAAACGGTAATGTCAGTAAATGGATTTGGCCAAACTGAAATGCTATTTTCCATTTTGGGTTCATCAACAGCGTTAGGTTTTGGTGGCTGCGGAATTACATTCCCCATCATGTCAAACTCACAATCTTTACAACTTGCTTGCGTACCACAAGCGTTAGCAAATGATGCACATACATCATAAATTGTACTTGGTGTATTCGGAAAACTGTAGGTGAAGTTTGTACCCATAGAAGTATAACTTCCTGTTCCATCATCAAAGTTCCAACTGATGTTGTTTGCAGAAACTGGGGTGTGATAAACCCCAAAAGAAGCATCGAAAAACATCGCAGCCGGGTTAATATCGAAAGTAATTGAATCTAATGTGTCTTTATAGATCACCACGTCATCTATACCCACCAAGTTTCCACTTGAATAAACTTGTAATTTTAGGTAAGTTGTTCCAAATGCTTTTGGATAAGCATAAGGCTGTGCAATATTGGCATTGCTTACCAAATTGCCCGGACTCCATTGGTAGGTGTAGCCTGAAACAGCAGCAACTCCTACTTGAATTGAGTCTGAAAAGCAAATGGTGGTGTCTCTGCCTGCATTGGCTACTGTATTTACAAATACCAACACTGAATCGTAGTTTGTGCAGCCATCGGCATCTGTTGCGCTTAAAACAAAGGTTGTGGTGCTGCTTGGCGTAGCCGTTGGGTCTAAAACACTTGTAGAGCTTAAACCGCTCGAAGGTGACCAAACATAGCTTGTTGCTGTGCCGCCAACGCTACCTTCCAACTCTGGGTCAGGTGAACTTGGCGTACCGTATGCAATGTATTTATCAGGACCAGCCGAGACATCAGGGCCGTCTTTGGTTCTGATGATCAAAGAATCTGAATTAAACCCACAACGGCTAAATAATGTAAGTTTTACAAAATATTTCCTAGATGAATGGAAAAATTGATTTGAAAATGTAAAACTTCCTACTGTTGAAGACGTTATCGTGGTGTCCCAATATTCCTTATAGTATTTTGTAAAATGAAAACTATCATTTGGAATAGTATCTAAGCTGTTGTACCAAAAAGTATCCCGAATAATGGTATCTATTGTAACACTATCTAGCCAAGTTGTATCAGCATATGATATGAACGTATCGATATTTGCGAAATAACTAACAGTATCATAATCAGAAAATTTTAAATAATTCCAAACTTCCCATCTTAACGAATCAAAGTCCCCGGAACTTGAAGTTCCATTTACTGTTATTGCGCCAATTCCTCCGCAAATAATTGTATCTCCAGTAATCTCAGCATTTACGTTTGCAGGTATTTCTACAACTTTAGAAATTTCATCAGTTAAACCACAATCATTTTGAATTATAAATTTGATTCTATAATCTTTTCCTTGTTCAAAACCATTTCCCACGGAGTATGTAGAATACAATGGAGTTAAATTGATTTCGCCTTGAAGCCTACCGCCATAATAGTTATCGGTATCATTTATTGGAATTGTATCAGTAATTCCGATACAATTTTGTGAAACTGTATTGTACTCACAAACTTCAAATCTAAATTTTGTTTCATTTAGTGAGTAAAGGCCGTTGACGTAGACATCTGCGCCATAACATATTACGTCAATATCATCAAGCCAGGCAAAAGGCTTACCAACATTAAACCACCCATATTGGTAATTACCAATACCGTATTCAGGAAAAGTTGAGCGTAAATCACAAAAGGGCAAACATGCTGCATTTGTATCAATTGCATTACTTGTTGGCGCAATTCCAACTCTAGCCCCACTATCAGGATTCATTGAAACAAAAAAGATATGTTTATCCACACTATCAAAATTGCTTTCGTAAAAAGAAATCTCTGCTAAAGAACTTACACATAAAAAGGCAGAGTCCATTACAATTACTTCTCCATAACCACAACCAATACTGTCATGACTTCCAATAATTAAGGAAGCTCCATCTTCTATTTTTAACGAACCACCTGGTTTTATTAATATCGTACTTCCATTTCCTACTACTGTATGACTGCCGCTTTTTAGAACCAAGGCTCCTTCATCTTCAACAATAATCATTGTTCTTTTACTTGGGTATTTTGCAGTTTGATCATCTCCAGATAAGCCGTCTTCACCAATACCAGCTCCGCTTCCTATTCTATATCCTTTTCTATATTTATTTCCTTCTGAATTAAAGTAATGAGATACATAGCCAACAGTTCCATAACTTCCGGGCTCTGTTCCATAAGCGTCATTATCATAGCAGCTGTAACTTGATGAGAGCGTTAAGCTATCAAGATTATTTAATACCGCTTTTCCACAAATGTTCATTCTTGCTCCCTTTTGCATATCCAACCAGCCAGAATCTTGAGTAATATCTAAAATATGACCCAGTCTTTCATGAGTAAAAGTGTGTTCAAAATGATACCAAATACTATCAGACGGATAAAAACAACTTACAGCACAAGGATTTGACGGGCCGATAACAAAATTGTAGGTTCCAGTATCTTGAAATATTAATGTAATTTCTGATGTTAAAGTATCGTAACTATAATTAATTCCTGTTTTTTCCTCCATAAGAGATAAAAAGGTACTTGGAACATCTGGTATAAAAAGAGTTACGGTATCATCTCCAATATAATTTTTAATAGACCCTGAATAATAGTAAATTTTATCATATTTATAAAGCAAACTTGCGATTGAATGATTTGAAAGAAAATATGTTTGGCTATCGATT
Organism: Bacteroidia bacterium; assembly: GCA_049599535.1. Lineage (GTDB taxonomy): Bacteria > Bacteroidota > Bacteroidia > CAILMK01 > JACPUW01 > JACPUW01. The sequence continues at coordinate 3,100 of JBMYOR010000299.1, forward strand.
TTTACATAGCTACCACTATCTAATCTTAATTTCTCAAAAACTGAAATTTGTTGACATTGTATAGTATCACCCCTTGTAGTATCTAATACAAAGCTCAAATATTTCGCGTTTGAAAACAAAGTATCACTATAGTTCGTATTTCCGAAAGGGTTAAAAACTTTGTATTTGTTCTCGCTATCGGCTCTGACATTCGAAACTAAATATTTTTTTGCCCTTTGCGAATAGGCCGCAGCATTATCGCCATCATAAACTTCAGGTCTGCCATAAGGAAATTTTAGATTATTACAAAAATCAGGCATGAGCACGGTAGTCAGTTTAAAATTGCTCGAATTAGTTACCTTTTTAACAATTGCACTTCTTTTAAATTCCCAAAATGAATCACCATTAAAAGAGAGACCATGTTCCCCCCCTTGATCCCCGATGTACACATCTTCTAATACTGTAGTTCTATTTGTTGTTGTAAAATCTTCAACAAATAGTACCGCAAGCTCAAAAGGCACACCACTAGAACTATTTTCACATGGTCCCTTAACAAAGTACTTCAAATTTTCTTTTTTTTCAAGCAATGTTCCATTTGCCGGTGTTGACTCATCGTAATTTCCGTTCGTTAACATTCTCCATTCAATTTCTTTATTACTCAAATTATCACCAATAAGTTCATCGGTCAATTCATAGGTAATATTTGAACCAATTTTAAAAACATCTATAGTCCTTATTAGCTCAATATTATTCTTGTAAAAATATTTATATGAAATTCTTCCTGTTCCATTTTTCAATGAATTCTCTAATAATTGAGGCGTTTCCTTCTTTGGTCCATTTCCATTTATTAGAAGAACATTATGATATTCCGGTTTATAAACATTTTTTGCAGGATCTACCCTTGCCACTGCTTCTGGAATAATTGCACTATTAAATTCGTCTGCATTCCCAGCAAAAAGTAAAAAATTCCCTAAATCATCATGCCCATGTGGCCCAAAATTAATACTGGACCTTTGATGATACTCCTTCATTCTGTCTTTTGTTTTAGCATTGAGATAAAACATGAATTGACGATCGACCGTGCTGGTTAATGGATTGAAAGCATTATCCGTCATCGAAGTAAAAATTACCGCTTCACCGTTATCAAATGTTTTATTATTATTTACTTCAGATGGTTCATTTAGAAAATAGCCTTCAATAAGCGCAGCTAGAACATCAGTTGATGAATTAGTGAAATTTCCCCTTTTCAAGGCTGTTGAAGGACAATTAATTAACTCTGGTTTTCTAAAAATAGCAATTCCTTTAGATCCATTTTGTGTA
>JBMYOR010000300.1:0-4376 GCA_049599535.1 Bacteroidia bacterium
CAAAAATATGGTATTAGCTTTCAGAACTAACGTTTAGTATGAACCCTTATAAATTCTTAATGTTTCTCCATCTCGTCTTTGTACTCTACCAGCGCCCTATATATGCCAGATGCTAGATAGTTTTGGCCCTCATCTGATGCTAAATAAGCCCGTTCGTTTGAATTGCTTATATATCCAGTTTCTACCAAAACACTTGGCATTGTGGTTTTCCAAAGAACCACAAAACCAGCTTGTTTAACACCGCGATTCTTACGTTTTACTCTTGTTTCGAATTGATTTTGAATTTTTTGGGCAAGTACTAAACTTTGGTCCATGTATTCACTCTGAAACAACTCAAAAAGAATCTGACTTGAAGGGTCATTTGGGCTAAAACCATCATAGTTGGTCTCAAAGCCTTCTTCTTCTAAAATAACTTCGTTTTCTCGTTGTACGGTAAACTCAGATATTTGTTGCTCATTTTTGCGTGCATTTAGGTTTTTTGTTACCACATGGGTTCCCATGGCGTAGGTTTCTGTTCCGTAAACCGATGTTGCTGGGTTTGCATTAACATGTACTGAAATAAAAACATGAGCATTGTTTCGATTAGCAATACTAGCACGTTCCCATAAATCAATAAACCTATCATCTTTTCTTGTATAAATTACTTTTACACCTTCAAGGTTTTGGTTGATGTAGCCACCTACTTTTAGTGCAATTTTTAAGGCTATATCTTTCTCTTTTTTACCGCCATATGATGCCCCAGGGTCTTTTCCACCATGTCCTGCGTCTATTACAACAGTGGTAATTTTAAATGGATTGTAAACCACACTGTATGATGGAACAAACAATACTGCCAACAGTAAAACTGTTAATACAATAAGGCGTGTCATAATTTTATTGATTTTTGCACGAAAATTGACTTAAAAGGCGCATCGCGAATTTATATATAACAAAACTATTGAAAGCATTTTCATTTATATTCAAGGTATCGTTAATACTATGTGCGTTAAGTTCTGTATTTATACAAAATATTTATGCTCAAATAGATAGTAGTCTAATAATTAAGGATTCAAGCGGTATTGATACAGTTGCCATTAATGATTCGGTAAAAGTTGAAAAAAAAGGGAATCAAACAGTTTTATTGTCAAAAAGTGCTCTTGAAGAAGAAGTACAATACAGTGCCGAAGACAGTATTGTGTATGATATAATAAACAAGAAGGCCTATTTATACGGCGCCGCTATTATCGATTATCAAGACTTACACTTAGAGGGGCACAAAGTGGTAATTGATTGGGAAAAAAACCAAATGAGCGCTTACCCTAAAACAGATAGTAGTGGTAAAAAAGTTAAGGAACAGGTAAAACTATCAGATAAAGGAAGAAGCGGAGAAGCCGATAGTTTAATTTATAATTTCAAATCACAAAAAGGTAAAATTTATAATTTTAGAACCAAAGAAGGAAATGCTTATGTAATTATTGAAGATGCTAAAAAAAATGAACGTAATGTAATGTATGCAACTAACTCAAAGTTTACAACTTGCGATGCCAAACATCCTCACTTTTGGCTTGAGTTAGATAGGGCTAAAATTATTCCTAAAGATAAGGTTGTTACAAGTTATGCATACCCTGTGGTTGAAGGCGTACCACTTTACTTAGCTTTTTTACCTTTTGCTTTTATTCCTACAAATACACAAGCGGCTTCGTCGGGTATTTTATTTCCAAAGTATGGCTTTAGCCCTGGTAGGGGATATTTTTTGCAAGATGGTGGTTATTACTTTGCAATGAGCGAGAAAATGGATTTAAGCGTTACGGGCGATATATTTTCTTATGGATCATGGGGATTAGGGGCTACTAGCAATTACAAAGTGAGGTATAAATACTCAGGTAATGCCAGCGTAAACTTTAACCGAAATTTTTATGATAATGGCCTTGGTGAGTTTGAACCTAAAAATGAGTTTATCATTAATTGGAGCCATAGGCAAGACCCAAAGTCGATTCCTGGTATGACCTTTTCGTCATCAGTAAATATTGGAACAGCGGGTTTTAACAGAAACAACTCGTTAAATAACGATGATATTTTAAATAGTAGACTACGGTCATCAATCAACTTCTCAAAAAACTTTAAAAACACACCTTTTAGATTAACAGTTGCGCTTAATCACAACCAAAATTTACAAAGCCGTACAATAAGTTTTACATTGCCAAACACCAACTTAGCAATGGATAGAATTGAGCCTTTTAAAAACCTTAGAGATAAAAGGCTAATGTTTTTAAGTAATTTAGGTTTTACCCATAATATGAGTTTTGAAAATAGGCTAAATACATATGATAGTTTGCTTTTTGATCCTGAAGTTAATCCTGAATGGGATAGGGGTGTTTCTCACAGAATACCAGTAAATACCAGTTTTAGACTATTTAAATGGATTACAGTAACACCATCTTTTAATTACAGAGGGTACTATAATTTTTATAGAGAACTAAAAGAGTTAGATACAGCAGGTAATGTAGTATCTGAAAGAGAAAGTGATGCGGCCTATGTTTTTGACTATAATATGAGTACTGCCTTAAGCACAACAGTTTATGGTACTTATAATTTTAAGCGGAGTAAAAACCTGGTGGCCATGCGGCATGTAATGGTGCCCAATATAAGTTTTAATTATACCCCCGATTTTACCGATAATAAATGGGGATACTATGATTCGTTAACTACTACCAACCTGAATTCAAAAGGCGAAAATATTGTTCAATATTATAATAAATACGCAATAAACCCACTGGGGCGGCCACAAGATGGTAAAGTAGGGTCTATTGGTTTTGGAGTTAACAATAATGTTGAATTAAAACTTAGAGATAAAAAAGATACGGTTGACCTTGAAGCCACCAAAAAGGTGAAAATTATAGAAAGCATGACCTTTTCAGGTAACTATAACTTTTTTGCAGATAGTATGAACTTGAGTAATATTTCGGGTAGGGCGCGCACCACCTTGTTTAAAAAAGTGTCTATTCAATCAAATGTTACTTTAAACCCGTATGCGATAAATGAAGAGGGTAGATCATATGATAAATATTTATGGGAAACGGATCAGAAACTAGCTATGGTGCAAAGCTTTAATATAAACGTGGGTACAAGCTTAAAAAAGACCTTAATTGAAAAATGGTTGAAAGATCAAAAAGAGCAACGCGGCATTGAAAAGCAAAAAGGTATAATAACTCCATATACAAAATATTACACTAAATATAAATTTCCGTTCGATATTAGAATGACCTATGATTACGGAGTTAGGCGATCGGGATTGGAATACACCACAACCCAAACCTTAAACTTAACCGGAAGTTTTGAACCAACCGACAAATGGTCAGTTAGATATACATTTAACTATGACCTTGCTGGGCAAGAGGTAAGCTATACTAGGTTTTCGTTTTTGAGAGATTTGCATTGCTGGGAGTTTACTTTTGATTGGACACCTACCGGCGCGCGTAAAGGCTTCTTTTTTACGCTTAGGGCCAGAGCAGCTGAATTACAAAGCCTTAAAATTGAAAAGAACAAGCAGTTTTGGGATAATTAGTATATTTTTTAATTTGAACTTATGCAGTGGCTATATTCCTTTTTTCTATTTATTTTACTTTTAGCCAATAATAATGTTATGGCCCAAAAGCAAAATAATGGCGCCAGAGCAATAGGACTTTATATGGGGTTTAATACAGGTATTGCAGCTACAAAAATGCGCAATAGCAGTATTCAGGCTATTAAAGGAATCGATTATCCCAAAAATCAATCAATAGGCAGTATGGGTGGTCAAATTGGGGTTCAATTTATAGGTCAAAAAGCCAAGCGTACGCTTTACGCGGTGCAGTTTGCTTTTGAAGATTTTGGATTTACGCGTGAGTACAGAGATGTTCCATTAGATGATGGAATTACTATGATTAAAGAACTAGAATACGATTGGCGAGAAACTTTATTTGGTGTGAGAATTATCAGGCTTTTGGGAAAAGATTACAATAAAAGTTTTCCATTATATTTTGACTTAAACTATGGGCAATTGAATTTATTAAGCCATAGAATTAGAGAAGATTTTGATCCTAATGATAAAAAAATATGGGATAACATTAACAATAATGTGAAAGGTATAAGTATTGAAACAGGGCTGTATTTTAAGTTTATAAATATAGGTTTTAAATACTCGCACTACCCAAGTTTATTTAAGGCTAATACTCATGAACTTTACGATGAGTATTTTAATAATATTGAGTACAATAGCAGCTATGTGAATTTTAAGGCAGATGCCGCAACATCATTAACTTCTTTTGAGTTGAAAATTAGACTCAATTTATACTTATTGTCATTGAGTAGGTGCAATGACTGTAAAAATGGGTTTAATTGGGGCCATAATTATAGTT